>DAIRSC010000052.1:0-12578 GCA_036804585.1 Chitinophagaceae bacterium | reverse complement strand
ATACGTGTATTTTGAATGCAGCAGCTATTGTACAATTTGATTTAAATCATCTGCTTGCATTGGTGCATCTTTTTTGCCCGAAATGAGAGGAAAAAATATAATGGGGTATGCCACATTTCGATTTTAAGGGTAGTATCATGTGTTGGATGGCTGCATGTAAAACACATGGTTTCTTTGGATTCTGGAAGGCCGGTTTAATGGAAGAAAAATTTGATTCTACAATCAGCCAAAACCGGAATGGGGCATCCGGGGCGCATCGGTTCCATAGAGGATTTGTCTTCGGACCAGCAATTGATACGCTAAATTATAAAAGCCCTGTAAGTCAATGATGCCGGCATCGGCATACAAAAAAAGATTCCTAAAAACAAACCAAGGACATAAAGTTGCCGGATGACTTTTCAAATCAGAGACCGTTGCAAATCGAACAAAAATGATTGGGTAAGTCATTTGGCTTCAAATTCGGCGCCATCATCCAAGGGCTGTCCCGCAAGTGCTTGACTATCCCTTGAACGCTCCCTTAAACCTGAGGCGCCAGTGAGATAAGCAGCAGCCCCTAAAAAACAATCCCTTTAATCCGTTCAATGAGTCGATTAAAAACCAGCAAATGTAATTGCGCTAGTTAATGATATCCATCCCCATGTATTGCCGCAATACTTCAGGCACCACAATTCCTTCAGGGCTTTGATTATTTTCGAGTAAACAAGCTACGATACGTGGTAATGCCAGCGATGACCCATTGAGGGAGTGCACCAATTGCGTCTTGCCCTCTGCATTTTTAAAACGAAACTTCATCCGGTTGGTTTGAAAGGTTTCAAAATTGGAAACGGAACTCACCTCAAGCCATCTTTTTTGCGCTGCACTATACACTTCAAAATCGTAAGTGAGGGCAGAAGCAAAACTCATATCTCCGCCACATAATCGTAAAATACGGTAAGGTAAACCGAGGCTTTGAACCAATCGCTCAACATGAGCAACCATTTCATCAAGTACGGCATATGATTGATCGGGATGTGCAAATTGAACAATTTCTACTTTATCGAACTGATGTAAACGATTGAGTCCTCGAACATCCTTTCCGTAACTACCTGCTTCGCGCCGAAAACAAGGTGTATAAGCCGTTAAACGAATAGGCAAATCGGATTCTTTGACAATCTCATCGCGGTAAAAATTTGTTACAGGCACTTCCGCTGTAGGTATCAGGTAGAAGTCGTCCACAGCGGCATGATACATCTGACCTTCTTTATCCGGCAACTGACCCGTTCCATAAGCCGATTCCACGTTGACCATGAGCGGTGGTTGACACTCCTTGAATCCGGCAGCTGTATTAAAATCTATAAAATAATTGATGAGTGCTCGTTGTAATCGTGCACCCTTGCCCATATACACGGGAAAACCGGCTCCTGTGATTTTTGTACCCAATTCAAAATCTATTAATCCATACTGGGTACAAAGTTCCCAGTGGGGTTTGGCGTCTTCACCTAAATCAGGCATTGCATCTCCACCTTTGACGATCGTATTTTCTTCAGGTGTTTTTCCTTCCGGAACCAAATCATTGGGCAAATTCGGCAATTGAACCAATAAATCATGTTGTTTGTTTTCCAATTCACTCAATTGATCAGCAAGCAGTTTACTGGCTTCTTTCCAGTCCGGAACCTGTGTTTTCAGCGCTTCGGCCTCATCCTTTTGTCCTTGTGCCATCCATTTACCAATCTCCTTAGATGCAGCGTTAATTTTGTAGAGGATGTCATCATTTTCACTTTGGACTTTTCTTCTTTCTTCATCAATAGCAAGGATTTGATCGGGTAGCCCCAAATCATGGAAATGCTTCTTTTTTAAGCCTGCCAATACCAACGCTTTTTGTGTACGCAACACCTGCAACTGTAACATGATTCAAAAAATTAGAGCGCAAAAGTAATATAATCCATGATAAGCCCACGAAGCGCTTAAAGTTTCCACTCAATTTTAGTCCACATCGCAGGATTCCCATCATTGTTGACCGCCTGAAACTTCTCAGGCTCACCTCATCAAATATTGATGATCGAAATGCCGAATTCCGATTAAGGTATTATCTTAGCTGCAAATTTCATGAATATGAACAAAAAATTATTGACCCTCGCATTTTGCCTCTTGTCGTTGACACAAGTCAAGGCACAAACAGAATCCCCTGCACCTAAAAACAAACGTTTTCAGATTGAATCGGGCATTGAAGGTTCATTGTTACAATTTGCGCAGGTTTCATCATTCAATATCAAAGCCAAAACAGTACCGCGTTTCTCTTACTATTTTAATACGGGACTGGATTTTAATTACAAAGTTTCAGAATCCTTTTCACCGTTTACCGGAATTCATTTACGCAACATCGGACTCATTCTGAAACCGAATGACAGCATGCGATTCAAACATCGTGTTTATACACTCGGTGTTCCGGTAGGTATTAAGGCATATGCCCTGAAACGTAAATTGATGTTAAAAGCAGGTGCTGATATGGGATTAGCTATCAACTACAAATGGAAATCCTTTATCAACGATACCAAGACCAAAAATCATGAATTTTTTAGTGATCGGGTTGCACGTTTTTTTCCCTCCGTGTTTCTCGGAGCAAGGTTCCAAGCAATCAGCATCACCGGCAACTATTATCTCAATAATTTCTTCAATTCCGCCAATCTGGCTTATGCCAACACGGATGCGCGCATCTTTACTCTGGGAATTGGATTAAATTTCGATTCGGATAAATTCAAAGTAAACACGAAGAAAAAAAGCAAACCCATGAGTGATATGTAATTGTCCTTGATATCGTTTCAGTGACTACATTTGGCGTTCATTGGAATTAAGAAAATGAAGTTTTCTGAGTGATGTTCAATTTCTTTTCTCCTAAAAAAAACGCAATGAATTTATCATTAAATGGCAAAAGAGCCTTGGTGTGCGGCAGTACCCAAGGTATTGGTTTGGCAATCGCCAAAGAACTCGCCCTACTGGGAGCCGGCTGTACGTTAATCGCCCGCAACGAAGAAGCCTTACAGGAAGCTGTAACCCAACTCGCCAACCCGGAAAATGGGCACAATTATGCCGTAGCCGATTTCTCTATCCCCGGAGCGGCATTAAAAGCTGTAAACCATGTTTTGCAACAAGGACTCATTCACATTCTAATCAACAATACCGGGGGACCACCTGCGGGTAAAATTAAAGACGCCCGAACAACTGAATTTGTTTCTGCCATTCAATTGCATTTGCTTAATAATCATGAATTGGCGCAAGCATTACTCAGCGGAATGAAAGCAGCTCAGTATGGAAGAATCATCAATATTATTTCTACCAGCGTAAAAGTTCCACTGCCAAATTTAGGGGTGAGTAATACCACACGGGCTGCTGTTGCTGCCTGGTCAAAAACACTTGCCAATGAAGTTGCGGCCGATGGTATTACGGTAAACAATGTATTACCGGGTGCTACTTCCACTGCAAGACTCAGCAATATTATTCAGGGCAAGGCGGCTAAAAATCAAGTCAGCGCAGAAACAGTGAGCGAGGAGATGTTACACGAAATCCCGATGCGTCGCTTCGGTCAGGCAGAAGAAATTGCGGCCATGGCGGCCTTTCTAGCCACACCTGCTGCCGCGTATGTGACTGGTCAGAGTATTTGTGTAGATGGCGGAAGAACGGGGAGTATTTAAACGAGCTATTTAGGTGAACATGTGGAGCCCGAAGCGTTTAAATAATATTGTTCGTTCCAAAATCCGCTTACATCGTGAGGAAGACGAAATAGCCACCATTCGTGAAATTTGGGAAGGGGTCAATTTATCCGGCTACAATTTTTGGATCATGGGATTTGCTATGGTTATTGCCTGCATCGGTTTGAATACCAATTCCCTTTCGGCCATTATCGGGGCCATGCTCATATCACCGCTCATGGGTCCAGTAACCGGATATGCGTTTGCACTTGCTACCCGTGACCGTTTAATGCGAAACAGTGCAATCCGCAATTTTATATGGATGACAGGAATCAGTTTGGCAGCATCCACACTATTTTTTTTAATCAGTCCATTCGATAACAATACAGATGCCTTAATGGCCTTCTCCAAAGCCAGTATTTTTGATATCCTGATTGCCTTTTTTGGAGGTATGGCGGGCTTTGTAGGTATCATGAAAAAGGATGGGATTAAAGTAATGGCGGGGGTAGCTGTTGCCACGGCATGTATGCCACCACTTTGCACAGCAGGATTTGGGCTCGCTCATGGCATTTGGATGGAGTTTATTGGCGGTCTGTATTTTTATACCATCAACAGCCTTTTTATCGGATTAGCTACCTTTTTTCTGGCACGCATCACGGGCTTCAGAGCAAAGCCCGATGCACAAATATCCCTACATAAAAGCTCGGCCTGGTTATGGGGCATTTTTATTGCACTGATGATTGCACCCGGAATTTATATTGGCTGGCAAAAATGGAAACTGGAAAAAAATTCAGATTCTAAAAAAGAAACGAGGGAACAAATAAGAATCCATCAATTAGAAAAAAAAGTAAATCAATTGGATTCGATGATTCGTTCAAAATCCATCGAGAAATCAAGTAACAATTAATTCGTAGAAACGCTCAGGCTGGTAATATTTTCGGGCAAGCACCCGTAACTCTTCTGCAGTGATATTTTTGTAAATCTGAATATTCTTGTAAAAACGTTCTTCGGTAAATCCATTCAAAATGAGGTTTTTCCATCTTTGAATAATTTGAAAACTGCCATCTAAATCACCCAAAATATTTCCTAAAAGGTAGTTTTTGACGAGCATCAATTCATCCTCTGATACAACTTCATCGCGCAACATTTGCATTTCATGATAAACTTCCTGAACAGTTGCTTCTGCCACATCTTTCCCCGCTTCAGTGGATATCATGATTGCACCTGCGTGGAGGTGATTGTATAAAAAAGAATGAATACCATACGTGTAGCCCTTTTCCTCCCGGATATTACTCATCAAACGGGAGCCAAAATATCCTCCAAACAAGGTATTCAGAACAATCATCGGACTGAAATCCGGGTGGGTTTTGAGCGGAAAATCAGATGCAATACGAATGGCACCCTGTACTGACTGGGCATCATTCACTACCCGCCATTTCTTTTCTGTTGCGGCCTGAACAGGATAAGTCGCATCAAGTACGGGTGTTGAACTATTCCAATGGTTTTCACCCAGCACTCGGGAAATAGCATCCAATACTTCCGGTGCATATTTACCGGCCAGAAAAAACTTCACATTATCGGCATTGTAAAAACTTTTAAGATGATTATCCAGATGATGACGCCGTAAAGCCGAAATATCTTCTGCATGCATGTACTGTCCATATGGATGTTCCTGGCCAAAAAGGGCCTCATCAATTAATCGATTGGCCACGAAATCGCCTTTACGCAGTTGAATGCTTAAACGCTGTAGTGAATTTTGAATATGAATATCCAGTTCCTGTTGTGGGAAAACCGTATCCTGAAATAACTCCGCCAGTAAAGGGAGGATGCGCTGTAAATGTTTGCTCAAACAGCTCACCGTGATGGAAGCCCAATCATTACCGGCCCCTGCTTTTACTGAAACGCCATATTGTTCAAAGGCCTCATTAATTTGAAAAGAGCTTTTTGACGAAGTACCACTTTTAAACAAGGCCGCTGTGGCTTGTGCCGCTCCTTTTTGCGTTTCATGCCAAAGTCCGGCTTTAAAAACCATTTCGAACTGCAAAACCTCTTGTACACCATCATTGATGGAATACAATGGAATACCATTTGGGAGAATAGTCGTTTGGATATTTTGTAAATGAAATTCAAAATCGATGGCCGATTTGATTTCCGGGAATTGTTCTCGATTGAGCATATGCTTATTTCTTTTTCAGGGGAGAGTCTGCCTCGTTTAAAAAATGTTTAAGAACCTGACGATCAACAAAAGAAGGAAACCACTTGTTCATCCAAACAGTGAGTTTGCCTTGAAAGGTCATGATAAGAGTTCGCTTGCGCTGATAAATGGCCTTTAATATATATTCTGCACAAGTCTCGGCACTCATGAGTTTTTTTTCATCCAGGGGTGTTTCACTTTGTGCTCGACCATTTGCATTTAGCGCTGTATTTCGAATATTAGAAGCGACAAAACCGGGTGAAACCCACATCACATGAACGCCCTCTTGTAACATCTCAATTCGCAGTGATTCCAGAAAACCCTGCATGGCAAATTTGGAGGCAGCGTACCCGGTTCTGCACGGTAACCCTTTGTAACCGGCTATCGAAGAAATGCCAACGATTACCCCTTTACTTTGTTGTATGGCAGGGAGGGCGTATTTACAGCAGTAGACAGTCCCCCAAAAGTTAATATCCATTGAACGACGCAGAACCTCCAGATCCAGGTCCCGGAAAAGTGCACGCATGCTAATCCCTGCATTATTAATGAGGACGTCTACACCTCCCATCATCTTGACCCCATATTCGACAAACTGCCTGCAATCCTCTTCTCTGGAAACATCGGCCTTCTGTATCCAAAGATTGTCTGCCCCAGCCTCCACTTGTAGTAACTCCAGCTTTTGATAATCCCGTCCACATACACATACTTTGGCACCCAAGGAAAGTAATTGTAAGCAAAGTGCCCTACCAATGCCCGAAGCAGCAC
Source organism: Chitinophagaceae bacterium (assembly GCA_036804585.1). Classification (GTDB taxonomy): domain Bacteria; phylum Bacteroidota; class Bacteroidia; order Chitinophagales; family Chitinophagaceae; genus OLB11. The sequence goes on along the minus strand of DAIRSC010000052.1, from coordinate 5,954 downwards.
CGGTGATGAGTACACATTTTTGTTGGAAATCAATAGACATGGCTGGCAAAAATACTTTATGCAAATGATTTGGTACTTAAATAAATATTCCTACATTTGCACTCCATTTTTAATGGTTCTCGTAGGAGTAAACTTCAGGTCTGTTGGACTGGTGTTCTAAAACGCACAGTACATATCCCCCATCAGATAACTTAGTCGAAGTTCTTAAAATAATAAATTCTCCAAAAGAGAATTTGATTCCGTAGCTCAGTTGGTAGAGCAATACACTTTTAATGTATGGGCCCTGGGTTCGAGTCCCAGCGGGATCACAGAGTAGAAAGAGAATGAAAATGAGAAACAGCATGATTGTTTCAAGTTGACATTCTCTTTTTTTATTCATTCTCATTTTCCTACTCATTCTCATTCTGAATCATATTCTCAGGAATCTTTTTTCTTCCAAACTCAACAAATATTACATCGGCGCGTGTATTGATTTTGACCGCAGATTCTATGAATATCATATTTACAAATGCCACTCGACGAGATGTTAAAAGACATTAGGCGTGGAACATTTTTATTGTTGATGGTCTTCTCAAGACTTCTCTATTGTACAATTAATTTTTCAGTCTGAAATAATTGTTTTTCATCGAATAGCTTTAAAAAATAAATGCCTGATTTTAATGCAGATGTTTCTACAGAAAACGCATGCGTTCCTTTTTTAAGTCGGGTGTCTAATATTTTCTGAACCAGTCTGCCATTCACATCACACAATTCGAATTTAACTTTTTTACTTTCATTCAATTCAAAACGAATCGTCAATCTATGATCAGAGACTGGGTTTGGAAATACAGCCGCCATTTCCTCTTTTACATCAACAACTGAGGTTGGATAGTCGGTATGATCTACAATACTCACCCAACTATTCATGGTAGTACTTTTACCCCAGGATCCCGATAAATACGCCCGGTTACTTACGTTGTACCGACGTTGAATATTTGTGTAATCACCCCATCTATCATTGGTATCGACCAAAACATTAATAATCGATGTGCCATTTTTGACTGAGATGATATCAGAGTAATTTCCATTCGCATCTTTATACAAAATAGATGTTCCCGGAAAACTATCCGTGATACAATGCGAAAAAGTATAAAGCACCTTATGATCGTTTATGCCAGTCCCCATCCAGGTCATCGAAGGATATCCGTATTCCATGCTTGCATCGGAAAAAATGTCGGCAGTTACTATAGGCGTTGTACTGCTCACATTTGCAATTGTACCAAGATAGACCCCTGCATTCATGAATTGGGTGTTCACGGTATTCGATCCGAAATGAATATAATCATTTTCGTATATCGCTGCCAGTACCCTTGCATCATTGGTCATCAGATAATGATTCACACCGCCTACCTTCTTCTGCCTTGCATTTGGCGGAAATCCATATGATTTAGGTGTAGTAATGACTCTTTGCACCAATGCTGCATTTCCTGAAGCATAGGAGTCGGTAATTTCTGTAAGAAATATTGAATCATTGCTTGCTGCCACATTCCGCAAGGTCAAAAAATGCATATTGTTGCCCATGGTACTTGTTTGATACTTTGCCGGACAAATATTTCTGTTGTAAATACCATTGTGTTTGATATCACTCCAAAGGGTATACAGGAGCGGATTGCCATTGTAACCCGTTTGTTTGTCGATTTGCCAGATGACTGATTGTTTAAATCCTACCGTCCAACTCACATTGTCTTTTACGAGGTTAAATGTCATAAACAAGTCTTTATCGGATAGGGCAATAATGGGATAATCACTCCAGGTACTATCCGGAAATGGACTTCCGTTTAATGCATAAAAATTCCAGTTCCCTTCAGGTTCGGGAGTTTGTGAAAACCCCACTAAGATGACACTTTCAGTACTGAGGTTTCCTGAAAAACAAACCAATACAAAACGATCCGCTGTGGGATCATACAATACTCTTGGATCAGAAATCCAAGAATAATTTCCAGCACTTGCCACCAGATTGGTCAATGATTTACTGACAATAATGCCACCGGTGTCATCATATACCCGCATATTCGAATTCACCACACTCACTACTTTACCTGCATTGGATACCGCAATGTCATTGTCGTTGGGCGTTCCATTAGCCGTATTGCCCTGAATGCCCTTCACGATATATGGATTTGGGGCCAGTCCTCTTTTTTTCATAGCCTGAGGATTTGATTTTTTTTGTACCTCAAATTCGTTCCGCCGTTGATTCAACAACTCCTTCCGATTGGCATATTCTGAAGCAGGCAAAGGATATTGTTCCAGATGAATCATATTTGTTTGAAGATCAGTTATACTATTATCCGAATCGTTTAATACGACCGGCTTTCCGCTCACGCCATCTGTTTTGGTCGCTTGAGCTCCACAAATTTGACTGAATAAAGCGAATAATCCGAAGAGGAAAAATTTCTGCATGACTTGAAGTTTTATGCGTTTACGATGATGCTAAATATAAAACAATCCTCTCACAAACCGCTCAAAGAAGACAAATTTTATCGATTGATCCTTCTGATTCCCCCAAGTCTAACAGCGCATTGATGAGCCCAACCCGGGTAAAATATTTTAAATCATCAGGCCCTATTTCGCGTTCATGAATCTGTCCGTTTTGGAGAAGACGTTGTCGCCGTATACCCGCGAACAATGGTTTTCCGGGTGTCCACCACGTATGGTCATCCCCAAAAACTAAATTGGCATAAGAAGCATCCGTGATAAGGCCACCTTGCAGCATGATGATATCCGAATCCGGCGGCACCTGACTTTTTAGTTCCAGAATTTCCTGTCGATCGAGGTATTTGTAGGGGTACTGTATATGATCGGCCTTCAAAAGGTAAAGCCGTTCCGGAATGAATTTTTGATAAGGCTGAGCCAGTATTTTATATCCTTGTTCCCCATAAAGAATTCGCAGCTTTACCTTGTCTGTATCGAAATTCAATCGGTATAATTTCTGCTGCAAATCATTCAAATCCGGCACTTGTATGTTATGTGCATCACAGGTACGTATCATTCGATTTAAATGATCATTCAATAGCGGCATCAGCGACTGCTTCCACAGCAATGTTTCAACAAAGCGGTACATAAATTTTATCAATCATTTCCTGGTATTCCAAAATTGCCTTGCTTTTTGTGGTGATGCCGCCTCCACTTCGATAAACTAAACCCTGATTTTGTTTTTCAATGAAACGAATGAGCACACAAGAATCCAGATTTTGTCCATCATCATAAAAAACAACCCCCGTGTAAAATCCCCTGTTTTGTTTTTCGACCTCACGGATGATTTCCAATGTTTTTTTCTTCGGAGCTCCGCTTATCGATCCGGCAGGTAAAAGTTGAAAGAGGATATGCCCCAACCGGCTTCGATAATGATTTGGCAAACGCCCACGGATTGAAGAGCTCACTTGTAACAGATTTTTTTCCACTGTTTTTATTTCCTCTAAATATCTGAACCTATCCACCTTGACCTCACTGGCCACCTGACTTAAATCGTTACGGATTAAGTCGACAATCGTATAATGTTCGGCCATCTCTTTTTCATCTTCCAGAATAATTTGCCCAGCATTTGGAATACTTGCATCAATGGTTCCTTTCATTGGAAATGACCATATATTACCATTCTGAATTTGGATAAATGTCTCCGGCGAAAAACAAAGCCATTTATTTTTAAATAAAATTTTATACCGGGCATGTGCCAAGGTAAAAATTTCCTCTAAGCTGCAATCTGTATGAATGGGGGTAATGCCGGTTAGATTGGTGAGAAAAGAATTCCCATAACACAGTTCCTGATGCACACGTTCGAATTGGTTTTGATACGTGTCGAAGTTAACGGGTGTTTTATGTAGGTGGATTTTTTGTACCTCCTTCACTACTTGATTACCAGAACGAAATCGTGGAAATTCTATCCTGATTTTCTCCTGATCCAGTTCATCTGCTGCACATAAAAAGGGTTGTTGCAACTCGAAATCTACAAACAAGAAAAATGGACGTTTTTCGACGGCCCATTGGTTCACTGTCTGAATGATGTTTTCGATTTGCTTCATTGATTTGCTTTAATTTGCGTAAAAATACAGTTTTGCCCATTCTGCTGATTGATAATTACGATTCCTTTACGTTCAATATTGTGGAGATGTTGCGTTGCTTGTCAGAAACCAGTATCACTATCGTTAAAAATGATCAACTTGATTTTTCGACGATAGGGCAATTCGAAACCATTCTCCTTTCACCCGGTCCGTCGCTACCAAGAGATGCTGGTCAACTCATGGAAGTATTTACTCAAATCTGCCCAACACAAAAAGTATTGGGAATTTGTTTAGGACATCAGGCCATTGCAGAATTTTTTGGAGGAAGGTTGATACAATTACCGGAACCACGACATGGACATACTGCCTCATTGCGCCTTGTAAATCCGCATGTGCTTTACGAGGGCATCGACATGACCAAAACCCGGGTAGGATTATATCATTCCTGGACAGTAAATCCGGATACCCTTCCTCCAGATTTGTGCATGACTGCATTTTCAGATGAGGGGCATGTGATGAGCTTAAGGCATTGCACAAAGCGGATACATGGTGTTCAATTTCATCCGGAAAGTTTTATTAGTTCGGATGGAGCCAGGATGCTTCGGAATTTTTTAAACCTGGCCTGATCAACCATTTAAAACTAAATCCTACGAAAACTTGAACATCTTTACCCCGTCCTGCTTTATCCGAAATAAGAGGGAATAGATTATTGGATGCAAAACCGAGTTTAAAGAAATAGGCTTTTTGAGATAGCTATAATTAGGGGCTGTTTAGCGTGAACGTAGTTGATATAATCAGGGTCTGCTGATTAACGTGAAAATAGCTGATTCCAGTACATGATGGAATAATTTTCGTTCATTTAGATGCACAATAATTTTTCATATCACCTCAATAAGCTTGCAGTTTTTTTTCTGATTTTCACTTCTCACATGCATCTTCAAATTCCGCGTCATCGTCCAAGGGCTGTACTACCCCTCGAACGCTTCCTTGAATTTGAAGCGCCTATGAGATAATCAGCGAGCCCTAATTACATTCTGATGTGAAATTCGCGCATTTTTCCGGCACGATAACGCCGGTAGCAGGAGAGAGGTTGATGAGAAATGATGGACATGGGCTACTTACCGATTTCTTTATCATTGAATGACTATTTCGCAATGGATGAAGCGAAGGAAATACATCAGGCCAAAACGGGATTTAACCATTTTCGCATTTCATCAATGGGTTTATTTTTTCGCGCTGCATAATCCTGCACCTGTTCCTCGGTGATTTTTCCCAATCCAAAATATTTACTATCGGGGTGGGCAAAATACCAGCCGCAAACAGAAGATGCCGGATACATGGCTAAGGACTCAGTGAGCTGAATTCCAACCACTGAACAGACATTCAACAATCTAAACAGGGATTCTTTTTCGGTATGATCGGGACAAGCCGGGTAACCCGGTGCAGGACGAATGCCCTGATATTTTTCGCGAATCAAATCCTCGGGACTGAGTTGTTCGTCGGGTGCATACGCCCAAATTTCGCGTCTTACTTTTTGATGCAAACATTCGGCAAAGGCCTCTGCCAGACGATCGGCCAGCGCCTGTAACATAATTTTTCTGTAGTCGTCGTGTTCAGCTTCGTAACGGGCAATATGGGGTTCGATACCATGAATACTCACCGCAAAGGCCCCTATATGATCGGTTTGATCGGCGGCAATAAAATCGCTCAAACAGTAATTGGGTTGACCATCTGCCTTAAGCGTTTGTTGTCGCAGGAAATGTAATCGAATTTTTTGGGCATTATCAAGGACCTCAATATCGTCCGAACCCAGTCGCTGTGCCGGCCAAATACCAATCACACCTCTGGCTTGCAGGCTCTTGTTTTGAACGATATCAGCGAGCATTACCCGGGCATCTGCATACAAACGGGCAGCTT
>DAIRSC010000051.1:4643-12605 GCA_036804585.1 Chitinophagaceae bacterium | reverse complement strand
AAGTTTCATCAACGCGAGCATATTCTGATAGTCCACTTCTCCGCTCGATTGCAGTCCTCCCAATACCACACCCGGAAATCCAAGCGATTGACAATACTCCAGGTCCCATTTCATCGCATCCCACTCTTGCTGGCTGTAAACAAAATGTCCTCCTCTCGGACGAATAATCGGGAACACGGGAATTTGTAATTCCTGTCTAATAGCTTTTAATGTACCCGGCGAGGGAGTTGTTCCGCCTTCGTGGGCATTATCGCATAATTCGATGCGATGGGCTCCTGCCGCTGCAGCCGCTTTGGCAGCATGAAGGTTAAACGCAGCGATTTCGAGCAAACATGGCATATAACTATTTTAAAGCACTTGAAAAAATGGATTCGGCTTGAATAACATATTCCGCTTCAGCATCTCTGACGGCCATGCTAAACTCAGGTAACATACTATAACACCCTATTTCACCCGCTTTGTTCAAAGCAATAAAACCTATTTGCGTTTTGCAGGCATACTCCTCACCTTTCAATTCAATCAATCGTTCCAAGGCTATACGACAGGCATCTTTCGGTTCATAACCTTGTCGCATCATTTCCACGATGGTATGGGCCCCACAAATACGCACGACATCTTCTCCAACTCCGGTTGCGGTTGCAGCACCAATTCGGTTATTTACGTATAATCCGGCGCCTATAATTGAAGAATCTCCAACCCTTCCATGTAATTTGTAAGCCATCCCACTGGTTGAGCAAGCGCCACTGATTCTTTGTTCAGCATCAATGGCCAGCATGCCAATAGTGTCATGATTGTCACGAATTCGTTTTTCTATTTCACGTATACTTTGTAATGGGTCGTAATTTGATTTCTTCAACCAACTTTCCCATAAAGCCTTTGATTTTTCGGTAAGTAAATTCTCCTTTTGAAAACCTTTCTCCAATGCAAACTTTAACGCCCCTTCACCTACCAACTGTACATGGGGAGTTTCTTCCATCACTTTTCGGGCGACACTAATAGGATGTTTAATTTGTTCCAGTCCCATTACTGCACCAATATTTCCCAAATGATCCATGATACAAGCGTCTAAGGTTACTGCTCCATCCCGGTCAGGTAATCCTCCATATCCGACACTATTATCATCCGGGTCAGATTCCGGTACCATTACGCCTTGATGAACCGCTTCAAGTGCGTTTTGACCATTTGACAAAGCACGCCAAGCTTCCGCATTGGCCTTAACATTCGGCGCCCAAGTACTAATGACCACCGGGCCTATAAAAGAAGTAGAACTTGCCTGAATCAGTTGTGGGGCGAATAGTGCTGGACTGGCTGACCCCAAAACTTTTAAAAATTTCCTTCGTTGCATATTTATGTGTGGAATAAAGATAATAGAAACCCTGATTTCGTCAAACGAAAAATGAGAATCATCCTAGATGAAAGTGCTAAATTTAAAAAAGCTACCCAGAGGTAGCTTTCAAATATTTTGTTTATTTCAGTTATGCGCTCGTTGGAACCGTTTGCCGCCCCATGATACGTCCTGTTTTCATCAAGCCGTCATAATGACGCATCAGTAATTGGCTTTCTACTTGTTGTAAAGTATCCAATACTACGCCCACCATAATCAACATTGAAGTACCTCCATAAAAACTGGCAAAACCACTTGTTACATTCATTTGACCTGCTAACCCAGGAAGAATACCAATCAAGGCGAGAAAAATCGCTCCGGGGAGGGTAATTCGATCCATGATTGCGCCGATATAACTGGCGGTATCTTCACCCGGTTTAATTCCAGGGATAAAACCATTGTTCCTTTTTAAATCTTCCGCCATTTGATTCGGGTTAAAAATCAATGCCGTGTATAAATAGGTAAATGCAATAACCAAAACAGCATAAACCACATTGTACCACAAAGATCCCGGATCACTTAAATTCTTCGCAAAACCCTGAGCCGTTTCACTACTACCGAAACCAGCAAGTGTTGAAGGAATAAATAACATGGCCTGGGCAAAGATGATTGGCATTACACCTGCACTATTAACTTTAATTGGAATAAAATCACGAGCACCACTCAAGTCTTTTGCTGAAGTCGCCCCAACAATTCGACGGGCATAGTTTAGAGGAATTCGACGAGTACCTTGGACCAACAAAATTATTGCCATGATGATTACCACCATCAATGCAATTTCAATAAGAAAAATAAGTAAACCACCACCAGCGCCTTGGGTTTTGGATTGGAATTCCTGTAAAATAGAATGCGGTAAACGGGCAATGATACCAGCAGTGATAATTAATGATGTACCATTTCCAATTCCTTTATCCGTAATTTTTTCACCCAACCACATCACAAATAAAGTACCGGTTGTGAGCACAACTACTGTAGAAAGCATCCACATGAAGTTATCCGCCATGATAGCGTTACCGTTTTGGGTACGGAGGTAAGCAATATAACCGATAGCCTGAAATAAGGTTACAGCTACCGTTACATAGCGTGTGATCAGATTGATTTTTTTACGACCGCTTTCCTCTTTAGACATTTTTTGTAATTGAGGAACGGCAATTTGAGCGAGCTGCATAGCGATACTTGCCGATATGTATGGCATAATACCCAAGGCAAAGATAGATGCATTGTTAAAGGCACCTCCTGCAAACATGTTAAACAAACCAAGCAAACCACTTTGGTTGCTTCCGGTTTGTAAATCATTTGGATTGATTCCCGGTAGCACCACATGGCAACCGACACGATAAATCAACAATAAGGTCAGGGTAAAGATGATTCGGTTTCTGAGTTCATCAATACTCCAGATATTTTTTAAAGTCTCAATAAATTTTTTCATTCTGCTTCGTTGTTCGCAATTTGAGGATGCAATTTAAATTTAAATCTTGCTAATTTCAAACTTAATTTTTCTGAGTCCGGATGGCCTTTATCAGACTAAAAAGACCCCTGAGGGTCTTGTCGCTTAAACCAGTTCGATACTTCCACCAGCTGCTTCAATAGCTTTCTTGGCGGTTTCGCTTATGGCATTTACTTTGAAGGATAACTTGGTTTTTACTTCCCCTTTTCCGAGAATTTTAATGAGGTCTGTACGATTAATCAAACCAGTCACATACAATGTTTCCGGGCTGATTTCGCTGAGTTCGTAACGTTCAGCTATCGCATCCAATTGACCTATATTCAATACTTTGTAAGAAATACGGTTAATATTTTTGAAGCCACGTTTTGGCAATCGGCGATGGATAGGCATCTGTCCACCTTCGCTACCACGTCGGTAATTGTAACCAGCACGAGCTTGAGCACCTTTATTACCACGTGTTGAGGTCCCACCTTTTCCGGAGGAGTTACCACGACCCAGTCTCTTCTTTGGGCGATGCGTTGCGCCTTCAGCAGGCTGTAATGTATGTAAATTCATAGCAATTTTTATTTTGCGGTTTTAACTAAATGTTCGACTTTCTTCACCATACCGAGGATTTGAGGGGTATCCTCATGTTCTACGGTTTGATTTAACTTTTTCAAGCCCAGGGCTTTCAGGGTTGCCTTCTGACGATTGGTACGATCGATGGCACTTTTTACTTGTGTAATTTTAATCTTGCTCATGTTCCTTTTAATTATGTGGGTGAGTCAATCTATCTCCGGATGATTAACCGTTGAAGACTTTTTTCAATCCGATGTTACGATCACGGGCCACCTGAATAGGTTCTCTCATTTGAGCCAAAGCAGCAATAGTTGCTTTAACCACATTATGTGGATTGGCTGAACCCAACGATTTAGCCAATACGTCTGTAACACCTGCGCTTTCCAATACGGCACGCATACTACCTCCGGCGATTACACCCGTACCGTGAGAAGCAGGCTTGAGGATGACTTTAGCCGCTCCGGTTTTCGCAAAAATCTCGTGAGGTACGGTACCATGTAAAATCGGCACTTTCACCAGATTCTTTTTGGCATCATCAATACCTTTTTGGATAGCCATTTGTACTTCCTTGGCTTTTCCCAGGCCCTGACCAATTACGCCATTGCCATTACCCACGACAACCAATGCAGAGAAACTGAAAGTACGTCCACCTTTAGTGGTTTTTACCACACGGTTTACGGAAACTACTTTTTCCTGCAGTTCGATTTCTCCTGATTTTACGCGATTTGTTTCTGATTTAGACATCTTTTAATTATTTGAATGTTCAATACCAAATGTTGAATCCGGTGATTGTAATTTTTTGTTTAGAAATTAAGTCCTCCTTCACGGGCACCATCTGCAACAGCTTTTACACGTCCATGGTATAAATATCCTCCACGATCAAACACGACGTTTTGGATACCTTTTGATTTTGCAATTTCCGCCAAGGCCAAACCGATAGCTTTTGACTTTTCAGTTTTATTTCCAGTTGTGGCAAAATTCTTATTGCGAGAGTTAGCCGCTGCAAGGGTTACACCGTTTACATCATCGATCAATTGAACGTAGATATTGGTGTTACTTCTGAAAACAGACAAACGTGGGCGCTCAGCTGTTCCACTGATTTTACTGCGAATTCTCCACTTTAATTTTTGCCTTCTGATGACTTTTGAATCCATATGATTTTATTTTTAGGAGAATGACTATTAACCATTCCCGGAATTTACAATGATTATTTTCCTGCTGATTTACCCGCTTTACGACGGATGTATTCACCAACATATTTCACCCCTTTACCTTTGTATGGTTCAGGTTTACGTAAACTACGAATTTTAGCAGCAACCTGTCCAAGCAACTGCTTGTCGCTTCCTGTTAAAGTAATAACCGGATTAGCTCCTTTTTCGGTTAATGTTTCGAGGCTTAATTCTTTTGGAATTTCGAAAATGATATTGTGTGAATATCCCAAAGCCAAATCCAAAACATTTCCCGTATTGGTGGCTTTATAACCTACCCCAACTAATTCAAGTTTCTTGGAGAAACCTTCAGTCACACCTTTCACCATATTGGCGATGATGGAACGATACAAACCGTGCATCGCGCGATGACGAATTTGATCGGTTGGACGGCTCACTTCAACCTGATTATCTTTCACTTCAACCTTGATATCACGATCGAGGTTCTGGGTAAGTTCACCTTTAGGGCCTTTAACTTTTACCTCATTATTGCTTCCTACAGTCAGGCTCACACCTGCTGGCAATTCTATGGGTTTTTTTCCTATTCTAGACATGTCTTTATTTTTTAATACTGAACAGTATAAACTTTTGATTAGTAAATGTGGCAGAGAACTTCACCACCCACATTATTGGCTTTCGCTTCTTTATCGGTCATCACACCTTTAGAAGTAGACAAGATGGCGATACCCAAGCCGCTTTGTACCCTGCGAATTTCGTTGGGTTTGGCGTACTGACGTAATCCGGGACGGCTAATACGCTCTAAACCGCGGATGGCCGGAACTTTGGTATTCACGTCATACTTCAGTGCAATTTTGATGATACCTTGTTTGTTATCTTCTTCAAATTTGTATTTCAGAATATACCCTTTGTCATAAAGAATTTCCGTCATACGTTTTTTCAGATTCGAAGCCGGAATGTCTACGATGCGATGTCCGGCCATTTGAGCATTTCTGATTCGAGTCAGAAAATCTGCTATTGGATCTGTTACCATTTTTACTTCAGTTTTTATTTATCCGATCGTGCGATCAGTTTATTAAAATTATTTTGTTTACCAACTGGCTTTTTTTACACCAGGAATCAGTCCATTCAGGGCCATCTCACGGAACATAATCCGTGAAAGACCAAAATGCCGCATATAACCTCTGCCACGACCGGTCAGTTGACAACGATTTTTAAGTCGTACCGCAGAAGAATTCTTAGGCAACTTATCCAATGCCTGATAATCACCGGCTTCCTTTAAGGCTTTACGCGTTTCGGCGTATTGAGCGACCATTCTTTCGCGTTTGCGCTGACGAGCTTTGATTGATTGTTTAGCCATATTGGTATTAGTTATTTTTTACGTTTAAGTTTTTAAATGGCATACCTAATTCACGGAGTAATTCGTAGGCCTCTTCATTTGTTTTCGCAGTTGTTACGAAAGTGATATCCATACCGGTGATACGTGGTAACTTATCGATATCGATTTCAGGGAATATGATTTGTTCAGTAATTCCCAGTGTATAGTTTCCACGACCATCAAATGATTTGTCGTTGACTCCTTTGAAGTCACGTACCCTTGGGAGGGAGACGGCCACAAAGCGATCCAGGAAATCATACATATTTTTACCGCGTAAGGTAACACGTGTTCCAATCGGCATATTCTTACGAAGTTTAAAGTTAGAAATATCCTTCTTTGACATCGTTGGTACTGCCTTCTGACCCGTGATATTGGTCATTTCATCCACAGCATTATCGATCAGTTTTTTGTCTGCAACAGATCCTTTAACACCCTGATTCAAACAAATTTTGAGCAGGCGTGGACACTGCATTACGGTTTTATAACCGAATTTTTTCATCAAAGCAGGTACAACTTCTTTGTTGTACTTGGTTTGCATTCTTGGAATGTAAGTTGCTATACTCATTATTTAATTACCTCCCCTGATTTTTTAGAAATACGAATGGCTTTGCCGTCCTTTCTTTCACGACGGATTTTTGTTGCTGCCTTTGCTTTGGCATCCCAGAGCATCACATTGGACAAAGCAATTGGGGCTTCTTCCTTCACGATGGTTCCCTGCGGATTTTGAGCATTGGGCTTCTTGTGTTTGGTCTTGATGTTGACACCCTCTACCAATACACGCGGACTGGTTTCATCAGGATACACTGCCAATACCTGGCGTGGATTGTTTCGGTCCTTATCTGAACCAGAAATCACGACAACCTGATCACCTTTCTTGATAGAATATTTGGGTTTGAATCTCGTCTTCACTTGTTTATCTTTTATTGGTTAAAGCACTTCAGGTGCCAATGAAATTATTTTCATGTATCCTTTATCACGCAGTTCACGGGCAACTGGTCCAAAGATACGTGTACCACGCGGATCATCAGCTGCATTCAGGATAACCACTGCATTGTCGTCGAAACTGATGTAAGAACCATCTTTACGACGCAATTTATTTTTGGTACGAACGATTACCGCTTTGGCAACTGTACCTTTTTTGATACCGCCACCAGGCATGGCATCTTTTACAGTTACCACAATTTTGTCGCCGATATGCGCATAGTCCTGTCCGGAATTACCCAGTACGCGGATACATAGAACTTCTTTGGCTCCGCTGTTGTCAGCTACGTTTAATCTGCTTTCTTGTTGTATCATTTTATTTTCCTTTTAAAATCGACGTTTCCTTTCAGATTCATCCATTTGTTTTTTTGTTTGTTTTCTTCAGGTCTGACCTGAGGAATTTGAATATTACTTCACTTTCTCAACCACTTCAACCAATCTCCAGCATTTATTTTTGCTCAGAGGGCGGGTTTCCATGATTCGAACGATATCCCCGATAGAACACTCGTTCTTTTCGTCATGAGCCATGAACTTGGTTGTTTTTTTGAGGAACTTTCCGTAGATCGGGTGTTTTACTTTACGCTCAACTGAAACCGTGATGGTTTTTTCCATCTTATTGCTCGTTACCAGACCGATACGGGTTTTACGACGTCCTCTTAAATTTGTTACTTCTGCCATTTTACAGTTTTTTATAAATTAGAATCCAAGTTGTTTTCTGCGTTGCGCGGTTTTTAAACGGGCAATTTCTCTACGAAGGATACGAATACCCATTGGATTGTCGATTGGAGTGATTGCATGGCTGAAGGTCATTTTTTTCAAACGAAGTTCAGCGTCCTGTATATTATTCCGGATATCTTCAACGCTTAATGCATTCAGATCCTGAGTATTTGATGTTTTTGATTTTGCAGCCATTTCTGTTATTTTAAATGATTATGCTTCGTGGTAATCCCTGCGTACAACCAATTTGGTGGCGACAGGTAATTTTTGAGCAGCCAATGCCAAGGCACCTTTAGCTACTTCCAGTGAAACACCGGAGATTTCGAACATG
>DAIRSC010000051.1:0-4633 GCA_036804585.1 Chitinophagaceae bacterium | reverse complement strand
ACCGGGTTTTACGACAGCTTCGTAAAATTCCAAGTTACCTTTACCCTTACCCATACGTACTTCGGCCGGCTTACGAGTGATTGGTTTATCAGGGAAAATTCTAATCCAAACCGAACCTTCACGTTTCATATGACGGGTCATTGCCTGACGGGCAGATTCAATTTGACGATTTGTGATCCACTTGGGTTCCAGCGACTTCAGTCCGAATGTACCAAATGCCAGGGTTGCTCCTCTCTTCGCATCACCTTTGATTCTTCCCTTATGGGCCTTTCTGTGTTTCGTTCTTTTTGGTTGTAACATGATCTGTTATATAATTACAGTGTTTTACAATAATGTTTATTTGCTTTTGCGATTACCACCGCCACCAGTTCTACCACCACCACGACGGTCATCTCTGCGTTCCCCGCCGAAACCACCACCTGTTCTTTCGAAACTTGGTCGTTTATCGTTACCGGCAATGATGTTTGGATTCAAATCACGTTTGGCCAAAACCTCCCCTTTACAAATCCATACTTTGATACCAATTTTACCATATACTGTTAAGGCAAATACGTTAGCATAATCGATATCCATACGGAATGTATGCAATGGAGTACGGCCTTGTTTCATTTCTTCACTGCGGGCAATTTCAGCGCCACCCAAACGACCACCAACTTTTACCTTGATTCCTTCAGCACCCATACGCATGGTATTCTGGATAGCCATTTTTACGGCACGTTTGAAGTTTACACGTCCTTCGATTTGTTTTGCAATAGAGTCAGCAACAATTTGTGCATCTAATTCCGGACGACGAATTTCGAGAATATTTATTTGTACGTCTTCCTTGCCAGTCAATTTTTTCAATTCCTCCTTGATGCGATCTACTTCCTGACCACCTTTACCGATGATGATACCCGGGCGCGAAGTGTGAATTGTTATGATCAGTTTGCCCAACATACGTTCGATCACTATTTTGGCAATGCCTCCTTTACTGATACGTGCATTGAGGTAATTTCGAATTTTATTATCTTCAATCAGCTTACCGGCATAGTCTTTTTTGCTACCATACCAACTGCTGTCCCATCCGCGGACAATTCCTAATCTACTTGCTATCGGATTTGTTTTTTGACCCATTTGCTTAGTTATTTTCACCAGCGTGTGTTTTCACCTGCTGTTGTATTAATTATTTTGTTTTTGATCGACAATTAATGTTACGTGGTTGCTGCGTTTCAGTTTGCGATAAGCGCGTCCCTGAGGAGCAGGCATCATACGTTTAATGGTACGGGCTCCATCCACGAAGATAGTTTTCACCACCAAACCACTCATATCTGCGCCTTCATTTTTGATTTTCCAATTCGCCACTGCACTAAGGAGTAATTTTTCCAAAGGCACCGATGAATGTTGGGCATTATATTTCAAAAAGCTCTGTGCTTTTTCCACTTCCATACCACGAATCACATCAGCGAGTAAACGCATTTTGCGAGGAGAGGTTGGATAATTATTTAAACGTGCTATTGCTTCCATTGTATGTTGTTTCTTTAATGCTTTCGCTGATTAGAGATTATTTACCACCGCTATGCGATTTGAAGTTGCGGGTTGGTGCGAATTCGCCCAGTTTGTGTCCGACCATAAATTCAGTGACATATACTGGTATGAACTTGTTACCATTGTGTACCGCAAAGGTGTTACCTACGAAGTCCGGGGTGATTGTAGAGCGACGGCTCCAGGTTTTCAACACACCTTTTTTGGACTTGCCTTCGTTCATGTTCAGAACTTTCACTTCCAGTTTGGCATCAACGTATGGGCCTTTTTTAATTGAACGAGCCATTAATTATAATTTTTTATTTATTTTTTAATTTTTTTCCGTTGCTACGAACGATAATCAGTTTGTCAGACCCTTTTTTCTTACGAGTCTTTTCACCTTTGGCATATTTACCTGTACGAGAACGAGGATGACCACCTGATGAACGACCTTCACCACCACCCATCGGGTGATCTACAGGGTTCATCGCTACCCCTCTGTTACGAGGTTTGATGCCTTTCCAACGATTTCTACCTGCTTTACCCATGGTTTCCAATGCATGATCTGAATTTGAAACAGAACCTACAGTTGCCCAACAAGTAATTAATACTTTGCGCAATTCACCGGAAGGCATTTTAAGCACAGCATATTTTTCTTCCTTGGCATTCAGCTGGGCAGAAGAACCCGCACTGCGAGCCATCACGCCACCTTGGCCGGGATGTAATTCGATATTGTGAATAATAGTACCTAGAGGCATATTCTTTAAGGGTAAACAATTCCCTAATTCAGGAGCAATTCCTTCACCAGACAGAACGGTCATTCCAACCTGAATCCCTTGAGGTGCCAAGATATATCTTTTTTCACCATCCGCATACGATAACAAAGCGATGAAAGCCGTACGGTTCGGATCATACTCCACCGACTTAACGGTAGCCGGAATATTTTTCTTATCGCGTTTGAAATCAATCAGACGATACATTTTTTTATGTCCGCCACCAATGTAACGCATGCTACGACGGCCCTGAGCATTACGGCCACCTGTTTTGCGAATAGGTTCCAATAATGATTTTTCCGGACGATCTGTTGTGATTTCGGCGTATGCATTCCCAATTCTCCATCGGGTTCCTGCCGTTACCGGTTTATATTTCTTTAATGCCATTTTCGTTTATATTAAAATGCGTATAAATCTATTGTTTCTCCTTGCGCTACAGTTACAGTAGCTTTTTTGTATGAAGGCTTGCGACCGTTCAGGACACCTGCTTTGGTCATTCGTGATTTAGCTTTCGCTGGGACCACACATGTGTTTACATTATCCACGCGGACATTATAAAAGCTTTCAACGGCCTTTTTAATTTCCAGCTTATTCGCGCGCTTGTCTACAACAAAGCAGTAACGGTTTTGCTTTTCGGTTTGCTTGTTAACCTTTTCGGTAACAATCGGCTTTTTAATGATATCTGAAGGATTCATGATCTAATTGTTTTGAGGGTAGGTGAATATTATGCCATGGCTTCTTCGGTTTCGGCGAATTGTTTCACCACACCTTCGGTTAACAATAAAGCACCTGCATTTACAACGTCGTAAGTGTTTGCACTATGAAATACATTCGCTTTTACACGTGGCAAATTACGTACACTGAGGTAGGCGTTGTCGTTATAATCAGGCATCAGGAATAAGGTTTTTTTACCGGCCAAATTCAAGTTGCTCAGGATTTTCGCCATCTCACTGGTTTTTGGCTTATCCATGTTGATATCTTCTACAACGACTATGCTGTTGTTTTTAGCTTTGTGAGACAAGGCAGAATAGAAAGCCAGATTTTTGACTTGTTTGTTCAGTTTAAAATCATAACTATGTGGTTTGGGCCCGAAAATGGTACCACCACCCTTGTACAAAGGATTTCGGATATTTCCTTTACGGGCACCACCGGTTCCTTTCTGACGATGCAACTTACGAGAAGCACCTTTTACTTCAGCGCGGGTTTTTACTTTGTGTGTACCCTGATGCTGAGCGGCCAGATACTGTTTAACAGCCAAATAAATCAGGTGATCGTTGGGTTCCATACCAAAAAACTCAGCTGGTAACTCAACGGTACGTCCCGTTGATTGTCCATTTATATTTAATACATCTACTTGCATGTTCGTCTTCTTATTTTTGGATTAACACAATAGCGCCGTTATGACCGGGTACTGACCCGCTCACAAGGATATAATTCTTTTCTGGGAAAATTTTGAGAATACGTAAAGCTTTCACCTTAACGCGATCGCCGCCCATCTGACCCGCCATACGCATACCTTTGAATACACGTGAGGGATAAGATGATCCTCCCACAGAACCCGGAGCACGTTGACGATCATGTTGACCATGGGAAGCCTCACCAACACCGGAGAAACCATGACGTTTTACAACGCCCTGGAAACCTTTCCCTTTGGTTGTTCCGATGACAGAAACTTTTTCACCTTCTTCAAAAATTTCACAAGTGATGGTTTCGCCCAATTGTTTTTGAATGTCGCAGTTACGCAATTCTTTCACAACTGATTTTGGCGTTGTTCCGGCTTTTGCAAAATGCGAAATCATAGCGTTGTTGCTATGTTTTTCTTTTTGGTCACCGTAAGCGATTTGTAAGGCATTGTAACCGTCGTTTTCCTGTGTCTTAATTTGAGTAACAACACAAGGGCCGGCTTCAATAATGGTACAGGCAGTTTGCTTGCCATTTGGCTCGAAGATGCTGGTCATGCCAACTTTTTTTCCTATTATTCCTTTCATTCTGTTTTAATATTTTTAGTCAGCGCCTTGTAATGAAACGAGGATGACGTGGTCTTAAATGTTTAATGATGAACTTATCAGGCCTTGATTTCTACTTCTACCCCTGAAGGCAGATCAAGCTTGGATAAGGCGTCAACAGTTTTGGACGAAGAAGTGTAGATGTCCAGCAAGCGTTTGTGGGTGCAAAGCTGGAACTGCTCACGGGCGTTTTTATTCACGTGGGGTGAACGTAAAGCCGTGAATATTTTCTTATCTGTGGGTAAGGGCATGGTACCGGTTACCACAGCGCCTGTACTGCGAACTGTTTTGGCTATTTTCTCATCCGATTTTTCCACCTGGTTATGGTCGTAAGACTTTAATTTAATTCTTATT
>DAIRSC010000050.1:0-12631 GCA_036804585.1 Chitinophagaceae bacterium | reverse complement strand
ATCAGTACAAATGCCGGACTCTCGAATATCCAATGGAACGAATCGGTATTGTCGAAAAAAGCGAATCCGCAAATTAGGAATCTTGATGAGAGTAATGGTTTGCTATCGAATGATTTTAATACAGGCGCATATACCAAACTACGGGATGGTCGTTTTGTTTTTGGTGGATTAAATGGACTCAATGTTTTTCATCCTTCCGAAATCACAAATAATCCGGAAGTACCTGTTGTGTATATCAATGAGTTTAAAGTATTCGAAAATCCGCTACAAACCAAAGAGGATATTTGTTTTTTGGACAAGGTGAATTTACGTCATTTTGAAAATTCCATCTCTTTGTCATTTTCTACACTAGGTTTTTCTCTTCCCGGAAAAATTAAATATCAATACAAACTTGAAGGATACGATAAAGAATGGATCAACACCACAGATCGTAATTATGTGAGTTATACCAATTTAAATTCAGGTAAGTATCAATTTCAGGTAAGATGCGCCAATGCAGATGGAATTTGGAGTGATGATTACACCCGTCTTCAAATTACGATTGCAACGCCCTTTTATAAAGCCTGGTGGTTTATTCTGGCATCAGTGCTTTTGCTGGCTCAGTTTATTTACATGATCTATAAAAATAAGATCAATCAGATTCGCGAAAAAGAAGCGATAAGATTTCAATATACCAAGGAATTGGCGGAAGTAGAAATGAAAGCACTACGGGCACAAATTAATCCGCACTTTTTGTTCAATTCACTCAACTCAATCAATAATTTTATTTTAAGAAATGATACCAAAATGGCGTCTCGCTACCTAGTGAAATTTTCCCAGTTGGTACGAAATATTCTCAATAACTCTTCGGCTACTTTTATTAATCTGGAAGAAGAACTGCAAACAATCGAGCTTTATATGATCATTGAAGGGATGCGTTTCAGTAATCAGTTCAGTTATCAGATTGTACTCAGTCCGGAAATACAGCCGGGTAGTATCCGAATCCCATCCCTATTGTTACAACCTTATGTAGAAAATGCAATCTGGCACGGATTGTTACACAAAGTAGGTGAAAAAAATATTGTTATTTCAGTGAAACGAAATGATCAACAATATATTTGTATCGAAATTGAAGATAATGGTGTCGGGCGTGAAAAAGCCAGTCAATTAGAAAGTAAAACGAAGAAGAATAAATCTTTTGGAATGGCTTTGGGTGAAAGTCGTTTACGTCTGATGAATCTGGGATCTACACCACAATCCTCGGTGGAAGTGGCCGATTTGCGTAATGCGGAGGGTGATGCCATCGGTACAAAAATCATCATCACACTCTTTGATGCAAAATTTAACCAATCTATCCTTAATCAATAAAACAATAATCATGTTTAAAACGGTCATAATCGACGATGAATTGAATTGCGTGGAGGTTCTCGAAATCCTCATTAAGCAGGATTTTGATGATATCGAAATTGTAGAAAAATTTACCTCCTCCAAACAGGCCCTACAATATCTTGAACATAATCACGTTGATCTGGTTTTTTTAGATATTCAAATGCCATTCATGACCGGCATTGAATTATTGCATCGCTTGGGGAGGTATGATTTTAATGTCATCTTTACGACAGCCTACGATCAGTATGCGATTAGCGCTATCAAACTTTCTGCATTGGATTACTTGTTGAAACCAATTGATGAAGAGTTGCTAACCCATGCGATTCAGAAATTTCGTAAGCTGAAAGGTGAAACCAATATTCAAAAACAACTGACCAATTTATTGATGCAATACAATCTGTCCACAAATCTAGTGCAAATTCAAAGTGGTATGCCCGGAAATAAAATTGCGGTTGGTTTTCAGGATAAGATTTTGTTTTATGATCCTCAGGAAATTCTCTATTGCCAGAGTAGCGATAATTATACAACGATTGTATTGACCAATGGAGAAAAAATAATTGCTTCAAAAACCATGCGCTACTTCGAGGACATTCTTAATCCGCAGGGATTTATACGCCCCCATCAGAGTTATATCATCAATAGTAAATACATCCAGCAATATAGTAAAAAGGATGGTGGTTTTTTGGTGATGACCGATGGATCCAGTATTCCTGTGAGCAGGAATAGAAAAGAAGAAATTCTGATGATGTTTAAAGGCGATATTTAAGATTCAGAAGTTTCTAGGCTATTGTTGCTTTTATCTACTTGAATGAGGCGATCAATCTGTTTGCGAAAAATGTAAAGCAGGATGCCGACTGTCATGATTGCAACGGCGATGATTTCAGCTTGGGTGGGTTGCATAAAACCCCAATCATATTTATAGTTGACGCGAATTTGTTCGATTAAAAATCGTTCAATACCATTGAATATTAAATAGACAGAAAACATGCTCAATGGTGTTTGCCATCGTTTTCTAAGTCGCCATAAAATACCAAAAATGATAAGGCTCATAAAAAATTCATAAATAGGCGTCGGGAAAACAGGCAAAGGAAGTACCGAACAATATTCTCCCTTGCAAGCCGCTAAAGGTTCACCTATATTGTTGACATTATTCGGATAATTATATGCAACCATCCATACAGGCAGCCAATCAGGCGCTTGAAATGATTTATGGGGTATATTATCTTTAGGATCAAATTGTCGGTAAACATGTTCATGATGCAAGGCAATCTGTTCTGAAAAACTTTTTGTATTCTGCACCACTTTACCTTGTTCGTTGGTGATGTACGATGAATTGTAAATTCCCCAATCTCCATCTCCACTTATTTGACAGCCAAGTCGGCCAATTCCATAGGCTAAAATTAATGCAGGAGCAGCGGCATCACATAGATGACGGAAATCCATTTTAATTTTTCGGCTATAGTACCACAAGGCGACAGTTGCAACAATGAGGCCACCATAAAATGTTAATCCACTGCTCGATAATAAACTGGCCAAAGGATCTTTTATGAATTGATCCCATGTTTCGAAGGCATTAAATATTTTTGCACCGGCGAATCCGCCAATAGCAGCAATGACTGCAATATCACCAACGCGATGTCGCGGAAACATCTTCACCTTTTTGTACTCTGAGCCTAATTTTCGTTGCTGATAATCTTCATAAGCCTTCCATCCTAATAAAGTCAATGCCAGAAGAGTACCGCTCATGAAATGACCATTTGAGGTGGTCAGGTAGTTCAAAGGATCGGCCATTGCTTCTTTATAATTGAGAAACATGCCGATGACCTTATAGCCAATACCAAAACCCAACACCCCTGAAATGAGGTAGTCAGTCCATTGAACTTTTTTCCGAATGATAAGATCTTCAATTGTACAAGGTAGTAAACCCAGATCTTCCTTTCTTTTTAATTCTTTGGGCAAAACAATCCCTGCCGCCAAGAAGGCCATGGCTACCATGAACCCAAAACTTTTAAGCAAGCCTAATACTGGAATTTCGATACCAAACAGTTCTTTTAATAAATGGTAAAAGTCAGGATACATATATGTGGCGAAAATAGAATAAAGCCCTCAAGTTGAGGGCTTTGGATGAAAAAATTTAACGTTCTGAAAAATCTTACTGGGCTAAACCCACGCAATGTTGGTTAAAGGCCTCTGTTAAATTAGCTGCAATCATTTGGGCGGGTCTGCCTTCTATCATATGTCTTTCAATCATATGAACCAATTGACCGTCCTTTATTAGAGCGATACAGGGTGATGAAGGCGGGTAAGGTAAAAGATAAGTGCGTGCTTGCTGAACCGCTTCCAAATCAAAGCCTGCAAAAGAGGTTACAAGATGATCGGGTTTATAGTTGCCTTGTTGAACGGCCATCACAACACCCGGGCGTGCGGTACCTGCACTACATCCACATACGGAATTTAATACCAATAGCGTGGTGCCTGGTCTTGACATAGCCTGATCAACCAATTCAGGCGTACTTAAATCTTCGAAGCCATGTTGAACCAATTCGGCTTTCATGGGTAATACTATTTCTGCTGGGTACATATATTTTTATTTTAAAGGTTTAATTATCTTAGAATTTCATGACCAAGTTTATCTCTTTTGGTCATCAAATATTGTTCATTATAAATATTTGGGTGCATTTCAATGGGAACATTTTCAACAATTTCCAGACCATATCCCATCAAGCCTGCTCTTTTTTTGGGGTTGTTGGTAATTAGTTTTATTTGGCTGATATCCAAATGTCTTAAAATTTGTGCGCCAATGCCGTAATCACGTTCATCCATACCAAATCCCAGTTCAAGATTG
Source organism: Chitinophagaceae bacterium (assembly GCA_036804585.1). Classification (GTDB taxonomy): domain Bacteria; phylum Bacteroidota; class Bacteroidia; order Chitinophagales; family Chitinophagaceae; genus OLB11. Next base: position 8,418 of record DAIRSC010000050.1, on the reverse strand, counting down.
GCCTCCACAGTATCTCTTCCGGCTTCTTGCAATTTATACGCTTTCAATTTATTCAACAATCCAATGCCGCGGCCTTCCTGGTTCATGTATAACACAACGCCTTTGCCGGCAGCCTCAACCATTTGCATGGCAGCATTTAATTGTTCACCACAATCACAACGCATGGAATGAAGAATATCTCCGGTGAAACAGGAACTATGAACACGCACTAATACTGGTTCATCCACTTCCCAGTTTCCTTTAATCAGGGCGTGATGTAATTCACCAGTTCGAATATTTGAAAAAGTGGCCAGTTGAAATTGACCGTATTTTGTAGGCATATCAACACGAATCTGCTCTTCGATGGTTTTTTCTGTCCTCAATCGATAAGCAATTAAGTCTTCAATGGAAACAATTTTGAGTTGATGTTCTTTTGCAATTTCCATTAAGCGGGGGAGTCGGGCCATTTCGCCATTTTCATCAATGATTTCAACAATGGCACCGGCTGCTTCAAATCCAGCCAAACGTGCCAGATCAATTGCGGCTTCAGTATGGCCTGATCGTCGGAGAACCCCCTCGCGTCGGGCCCTTAATGGAAAAATGTGTCCCGGTTTAGCCAATTCCGCCGATTTTGTTTTTGGATCTATCAAAGCCTGAATCGTTTTTGCGCGATCATGCGATGAAATTCCAGTGGTACAACCATGACCCAATAAATCAACGGAAATGGTAAAAGGTGTTTGATGTAATTCTGTATTATCGGTCACCATCAGATTCAAACCGAGTTCATCGCAACGGTCTTCCACGAGAGGGGCACAAATGAGACCACGCCCGTATTTACTCATAAAAGTAATAATTTCAGGAGTCACATTACGTGCTGCAGTCAGAAAGTCACCTTCATTTTCACGATCTTCGTCATCAACCACGATTACGAGTTTTCCGTTCCGAATGTCTTCAATAGCACTTTCAATCGAATCTAACATGGTGCAAAGGTAGGAAAAATTGCATTTCGCTTTCAGTGGCTTCGCATAGGAGATGTTAATAGGGTATTGGAGCTTCGATATCTTGATTCGTCTCTAATCGCCTGGTTTGATCTAGAATGGTATTGTTAAGCCATCGAAAGATTCATAAGAATCTTGTCAGGAAATCCGAAGGTTCAATTTATCAAAATGATAAACATGAAAAAGTTATTATAACTATCAGCCTTTCTGACCTTTTCCAGTTCAACTTTAAACGTACAGAATAGCCGACATGAAATTGGCATTGGCGCGGGCCAGGTGCAGTTTTATCATCAGTATACTACATTGAATGCTGCTCTAGAATTTCAAAGTAATGCAGAACTTAGCAGAGTGAGCAGCGCTTTTGGGGATCAGATTTTAAGTAAACAGGGGATTTCTTCACCTGCTTTAAATCATCAATATCGGTACAATCAAAAACTTCAATTAAGAGTGGGTTTTAGTTACTGTCGCGAAACCCGTATAGCTCGTCCTGAACAGCCTCAAACCGCTTCGTATTCGGTAAAGTTTTACCAATATCGTTTACAATCCGGTTTATCTTATTATTTAAGTCACTGTGAATGTTTGACCAATTACATCGCTGCAGATAAGACGCATTACTTTGAATGAGCAATTGAACAAATGATAATTGTGCATGAAGAAGGTGCCTAACACCGTTTATCTAACGCACGATATAACGAAAATGCATACAGCTTTGGTATTGCTCCTGCCTGGGGTTTCAGAAAGCAACTTTGCCCATCATTTTCTTTCTATTATGAACTAGGTGCGGAGTTAAAATACAATTTGAGACCATTGCAAAAGTCATTTGGCAAAAAAGTTCTAGGCTTTTTGAATTTTTAAGTATTGAGTGATCTTGTTGATCATGATATCGTTAAAAATTCAAAGTAACGCAGAAATTTGAAGCCAAATGACTTAGTCAATTATTTTTGATCGTTTTGCAACGGTCTCCATACAGGCAGCTCAGGAAATTTGTATGCCGATGAGTCGTTTGTCGGTGAAATTAAGTTTATCATTTCTTCAGTTCAATTAATTAGGGGGATGCTGTTCAACGTGAAAGCATCTGGTATCATTGCATTTTGGTGTGAATTGCGCTTATATAAATGCACGGTAATTTTTTTAGATCTCTTCGATAAGCTTGCAGTTCATTTTTTGATTTTCACTGCTCACCGGCATCTTCAGCTTCCGCATCATCGCCCAATGGCTTTACAATAGTCTCATCCCATGAACGCTTCCTTGAATTAGAAGCGCCAGCGAGATAAGCAGCAGCCCCTATTTAGTTTTTATTTCCAAACCCCTTTAAACGTTTTACTCCATGTTTCCCAAGGTATTGTTTTGTGTTTATTTTCTCCGAAATACTTTAAAATCATCTCCATGACAGGAATTTCAAGATATCCCGGTACGGGTTGTGGATTCACAAATCCCTCTTCCATAAAAATACTGCTTGGATATGAAATACGATCTTTCATCCATTGTACCGCCAAATCATTGGTTTTGCTATTGGGTAAACATCCATATTTTTTACCTTGAAAAAGGATCGAGTCCTTGGTTTCCGCATCAATATGAATGCAGTAAAAATGTTGGTTCAAATATTCGATGACTGAAGGATTTGTAAAGGTTTTTTTATCCATCACTTTGCACCAATAACACCAATCAGTATATAAATCGATATACACTTTTTTAGGTTCAACTTTCATCTTAGCCTCAGCTTCTTTCAAACTGATCCATTGTATTCCTTTTGGTGCTGACTTTGTTTTTTTCTCCGTCTGTTCATTTTTGACGGGTGTTTGGGCATCAAGAGATAGCATACCTGTCAAACATAAAATAGTACATAAATAAATTGCCTTAAAAGGAGAGGTCATCGTGTATTACTTTTGAGATATCGTATTTGCAATGTTACCTTAAATTCATCGAATGAAAAAAATTGCTATTGGAATCAGTGGTGCTTCGGGCTCGATATATGCCAAAGTTTTACTTCAAAAATTAAGTTCGGTTAAGGGCGTGGAATTGGCTGTTGTTGCAAGTCAGCAAGCACCTGAAGTTTGGCGTCACGAATTGGATACACACTTTCAACTGCCCGTTGGGGTCAAACAATATGCCAGTAATGACTTCATGGCACCTTTTGCCAGTGGGAGTAGTTCTTTCGAAGCCATGGTAATTTGCCCGTGTAGTATGGGAACGCTGGGACGTATTGCCGCCGGGGTGAGTGATAATTTAATGACACGGGCGGCGGACGTGATGTTGAAAGAGCGCAGGAAACTAATTTGTGTGGTTCGGGAAACACCTTACAATTTGGTTCATTTAAACAACATGCGAACAGTTACAGAAGCAGGTGGGATTATTTGTCCCGCTTCTCCTTCATTTTATAGTCGTCCGGTTGATTTCGAAGCGTTGGTTTCTACAGTCGTCGATCGGGTGATTGGATTACTAAACATCCCGATAGCTACATATCGATGGAATGAGGAGTGATTCCATGATTCCCATCAAGACGAGTTTGAATGATTACTTGATTCGCAAATTCAAGTGATGTTCCGATAACAGTTGTTGTAAACTACATATGGGCCTTCTCTAATATTGCGGTGGTGGAGTACCCTTCCAGAAATGGAATGATTTCAACCTGACCGCCATAGGCCTTGACTTCGGTGGCACCAACAATCGTTTCGAGTGTATAATCGCCCCCTTTCACCAATACATCCGGTTGGATTAATTGGATCAGCGTTAACGGAGTGTCTTCATCAAATATTACAACTGCATCGATATAGGTTTGACAGGCTAAATTAAAAGCCCTTGAATCCTGGTCCACGATAGGTCGTGAAGCGCCTTTTAATCGACGCACTGAATCATCACTATTGACACCAACCACTAATCGATTGCCCAATTCAGCAGATTGTAACAAATAGGTATTATGCCCACGATGTATGATATCGAAGCAGCCATTGGTGAATACAATTTTTTTAGACAACATTTTCCATTGATTCACGAGTAATTGGATGGAATCGGAAGTATGAATTTTTTGTTGGATGATTTCTAGTTTACTAAGCATTTTTTTTTCGATTATAGATAGGCAAAAGAATAAAGGAGATAACCCCTCCGAGCACAATGATTAAAGTTGGAACCAACCAAATCACCCAACTGATGGCGACACTGATGGCTTTTTCAATGCCGTATAAGGAAACAATTTCTTCAACGAGTAAAGTATAAGCTCCAATTCCACCCGGAGTTACAATCATGCCTACACTGCCAAAGGACAATACCGACAATCCGGTGTTATAACTTAGCATTTGTGTCTCTTGGATACTTTGAAAACCTAATAAAATCATCCCTAAATACATCGACCAAATCAGGATGGTATGAAAAACGAATTCCTTTTTGTGTTTCATGGTTCTGAAACTCATGATGCCCTTGGTAACATTTTTAAGAATTTCTCTAAACCTCAAATAGAGTGCACTGTGTATGATTTTATTCCGAAGCGCCAAGAATAAAACAATGAACAGAACGAAACCACCAATGAGGATATACATTTTAGAATGGTTCCCATCATCCGGTTGACTTCCAAAACGTGTCCATAGTGATTGCAGATATGATCCGGCTAAATCCGTTTGCACAACAATGGTCAACACGAAAAATAAAATTAGGCATAACATATCAAAGGCCCTTTCGGCGATGATGGTTCCAACCAATTTGTCAGCTGGTACTTTTTCATAACGCGCCAGGATTGTGCATTTGAGTACCTCTCCCAAACGGGGAAAGGCCAGATTGGCTAAATATCCAATGAAAACGGCAAACAGGGTATTGGCTACTGATGGATGCAGTCCCATTGGTTCCATCAGGTATCTCCAACGCATCGCCCGACTCCAATGACTAATAAAACCCATGATCAAGATTGGGATCAGCAGCAAATAATTGGCCTTTTGAACAGCGAATTTTATTTTCTCAATGTCATCCGGTTTTAGATCTTTTACAGACAACCATATCAGAAAAATGCCGAGCCCCACCGTGAGCAGGTAAGTCAGCTTATTCACCAGGGATTTAGGCATGATGTAAACGGGATCTAAAGTTTATTTTTATCATTTGGGAAAATGATGGTGGGTTTGAATTTCTTGGCGGTTTCATAATCCATCAGCGCATATGAAATGATAATCACAATATCATCGGGTTCTACGCGTCGGGCTGCAGGTCCATTTAAGCAGATGGTTCCGCTTCCCCGTTTGCCTTTAATGATGTAGGTTTCGAGGCGTTCGCCATTATTGACATTGACCACCTGAACTTTTTCATGTTCGATTAAATTTGCTGCATCCATCAGATTTTGGTCGATGGTGATGCTACCAATGTAGTTTAAATTGGCTTGTGTAACTTTTACCCGATGTATTTTCGATTTGAGGACTTGTATTTGCATGGGAAGGCAAAAGTAGGTTAATAAATGGATGTTGAGTGTTTTTAGGCGACTTGAGTTTACTCAAAATATCAAGAAATCAATCAGGTGCTTTAAATACGCAGATTATCAATTAAGCGCACACTTTCTAACTTAGCAGCGATTAGAACCACCATAGTTACAGCTTGATTAAAGTCCTCCAAAAAATGGAGGGTGTTGGCATCAGCAAGAACAAGATACTCTGTTTCAAAGCCTTCAATTGCAAGCCTTTGTAAGGCTTTTGTTCGTAATTCCGAGAAGGAGTGTTGATATTTTTCCGTTCCAATTTCCTTCAGGACCCGGTATAAAGAGGCCGCTTTTTGAATACCATTTTCAGATAAACGTTGATTTCGGGAACTCATCGCAAGTCCGCTTTTCATACGGAAAGTAGCCATTGCATGAACTTGAACCGGCAATTGCTCCTGATCAACCAGTTGGCGGATGACCATACATTGCTTGAAATCTTTTTCGCCTAAAAAAAGGTGTTGTGGGTTCACGGCCAGGAGCAGTTGATGCACAATGGCACAAACCCCATTAAAATGTCCAGGACGAAAAGCCCCGTCCAAAATGGTATTCAGATAACCCAGGTTGTATTGGCGAAGTGTTTGAATACCGGCCGGGTACATTTCCGAGATTTGGGGTAAATAAAGAACATCACATCCTGCCATTGCAAGCATTTCAATATCCCTTTCGAGGTTGATGGGGTACTTTTCAAAATCTTTGGGGTCATTAAACTGAGTGGGGTTGACGAAAATACTACAAACTGTAATTTGACAGGATTTCGAAGAGCTGTATATCAGGGAAATATGCCCTTCATGCAGGGCACCCATGGTTGGAACGAAGCCAATATTTGATTGATTTTGCAGGAAATCCTGTATATCCAGGATGTGTTTAAAAATAAACATATTACCGAAAAGGCTAATATTAGCAATTAATAAACTACAATAATCGACAAAAAAATCGTACTTTCGCACCCCGAAATTGTTTTTACCCTAAATTTTGATTAATGGCAGTTCTACAGAAGAAAAAAGTTCTTTTTATATCCCACGAAATGGCTCCTTACAACGAGGAAACTGATTTTGCCAGAATTTTGAATGCACTCGCTGTTAAATCGAATGATTCAGGATATGAGGTGAGAGCGATTATGCCACGATTCGGTACAATTAATGAGCGCCGTCACAGACTTCATGAGGTTGTAAGACTTTCAGGAATTAATATTACTGTTGATAAGGAAGATTATCCCTTGGTTATCAAGGTGGCTTCTCTTCCGAATGCCCGCCTTCAGGTTTACTTCATGGACAATGAGGACATGTTTAAGCGCAAACAAACCTTTCATGATGAAAACAGTCATTTTTACGACGACAATGCGATTCGTACCATATTCTTCTGTAAAGGAGCGTTGGAAACGGTGAAAAAATTCGGATGGCCTCCGGACATTATTCATGTGCATGGCTGGATGAGCTCTTTAATCCCGATGTATATTAAATCATTTTACAAAAAAGAGCCGGTATTTGCCAATTCAAAGATTATCTTTTCTGCGACCAAAAATATTTTTGAGGATGAATTGGGAGATCAATTTTCGAAACAAATCCTTTCCAGCACGCCACTCAAAGAAAAAGACATTGAAGTGTATGGCAGTGGTTCCAATCTGGAAATGTATATGGGAGGCGCTAAAAATGCGGACGCAGCTATATTCACAGATATTGACACAGACGCAAAATTGATCAATGCGATCAAACCAACCCGGAGTAAGAAAGTGTTAAATTTCGCCAGTGAAACAGATGATGTGACTGAAATCATGGATCTATACAATAACTTGGTTGGCAAATAATATTTACGCATTTCATGACGAAAAGATTTCTAGGTTTTCTGGCTACTTGTTGGGGTGTTTTTCAAATGAGCAGCTGTAAAGAAAATACCATTTTACCCTCCGATTTAATTCCGGAGATAGATAATATCACCACCTTTCAATCGGATACATTTAGTGTCATTTCACATAATATTTTTCAGGATTCGGCCTTAACAGGCGGACTTTCCGGTACCTCCAGAATTTCCAATTCACCCACTTATTACCATGCCTTGGGTTGTATCCTGGCTGATCCGGCATTTGGAAAAACCAGTGGTGCCATCCATGTTGAAGTACTACCTCCGGTGAGCAATTTTGCATTTAAAACTGATTATCCCGGAACCTCGAGAACCATTGATTCAGTTATTCTCTCCATACCATTTAAGTCGTCTTATGGAGATACACTCAATCCACAATTCCAAACCTACCGGCTTTATCGATCTTTAAAAACCTTTTCCAGGGATTCCGCACAATATGATTTTACAAGGGATTCATTTAAAACTTCAGATATTTTGGCGATCACACAGGTCAACTATGCAAACTTCAGATTCGATACCTTGTATGGTAGCGTAAAACAAAGTCCAACCTTACATTTTAAGCTGGCTTCCTGGTTTGCAGATAGTTTACAAGCCCAGGTTGATGCCGGTACTATTGGCGCTGCCGCAGATTTTTCCTCTTTTTTATCTTGGTGGAAAGGCTTTGCGATTATGCCGGATACCAATTCTGGTGCAACAATCGGCTATTTTGATACCTATAATACCCGTTTAAAGATCTATTACCGACACACAAATACCAACAATCTTTTGGATACTGTAGTGGATGTGTTTTCGTTTGATCCGAATTATTGTAATCGCTTTAATTCGATTTTCAGAAACTATAGCGGTTCTGTTGCTTCATCACAAATTCATTCAAATGCCATATCCGGTGATTCTGTTCTTTTCATACAAAATGAACCCGGATTGTGCGGATTGATCCAATTCCCTTATTTATATCAACAGGAGAATGTGATTGTAAATAAAGCAGAACTGGTTTTTACTGCCGTGTCACCTTACTATAATTGGTTGGATACCACCATTTACGGCATGACTCCCCGATTGCAAATATTGGCCACGGATTTGCTAGGTACAGCACGCATCCCGGATGATTAAGGTGTATTTGGTACTTGTTTTGTG
>DAIRSC010000049.1:0-12653 GCA_036804585.1 Chitinophagaceae bacterium | reverse complement strand
ATGAGCGGAAGATTTGGCGCACAGCCCAAAAAATCGCTGAAATGAATAAAGGATCCGGCGCGGTGAAACAGGCTATCCTGATCATCTAACTTTTGCCAATCGTCCATATGAATATTTAAAACCACTGAATGCGGTTTTATATAGTTTTTGGCTTGCATTATTTCCTGACCAATTTGATTCGCTTTCAAAACATAAGGAAAACGAATGAACTGAAAAGAGAAGTTAATACCCAGGCAAAGAATCATAAATACCCAGCGCCATTTATCAGGCCACCACCCAGCGCCACAAGCAATGAGCAGAAATAGAGGAGGTAAAAATGCGAGTCGAATATCGATCGAACCTGCGCCGCCAATACTATGGGGACATTGAATATAGGAAAAGAGAAAAAACAAAGACATTCCTACAAAAAGGAAAACCCATTTTTGGGAATTACGCTGAACCTTTCTGAAGTGAATAAACATCCAGATAACAGAAACAACAATTAGTAAAAGGGCTGCCATGGCCGGATATATTTCAGTGGAACGAGTACTCTGACTGGTCCACATTTTCAGAAACTCCACCCATTTTTTCCATTTACTCCAGGCATGGGGTTCAATTCCGCTTCCCCGTTTGGCCAGGAAAAGTAATATAATCATTGCGGACGGTAAAAAAATGAGCGCCATTCGAGCAACATCGATTAAAACCAATTTCCATGACGATAGGCGTAATAGAGGAAATAGATCGAATAATAAAATCAGCCCCATCATCATCATCGTATAAATGGCCGGCATGCCATGCGAAAAAGTACAGGCTAACAAAAGCAGTGATTGGCCGAGGGCAAACAGGGGGTTTTGGAGTTTATCACGAAACCGGATAAAAATGCCCAAAGCCCAAAAGAGTAAGGCCAGTGAAAGGCAGTAATTGTAAAAGCCTTGTTGAAAAGGGAGGTTAAAAACAAAAGGATAAAAGAGGAAAGCCAAAAAGCCGGAATCCGGATTGATAGAACGAATCAGGAATCGTAATCCATAGGCAAAAACGAATAAGTATAATAATTGAAAAGACTTGTCGGCTAACCATGCTGGCATAAATTGTTGCAAAGCACCCAAAACGAGATGACTCATCCAGTTGGGGTCGATATTCCGATTGATGTAAAAAAAATCGTCATAAAAATCACGGTTCCTGCCCAGTACAAAATCAAAGAGAATCCGGGCATTATAAGTATGGCTGGCACCATCGCCTGTAATATAGTATTGAGGCCATAAGATGATGGCGGCTGAAAAGAGGACGACTAAAAAGAAGAAAAATTTTTCGTATTTCAAGATGAAATAAAGATAAAAATAAAATGGAAGTGAACAGGAAAATGTTGAGCGTTTGAAAACAGGATAATCACCAAAGGGGTAGAAAAAAGAAGATACAATCAACAAAAAGTGGCATTCACTCAAAAAAATGCCTATTGGCTCAAATGAGCTTGAAGCGAGAAAGAAGAAATACTAGGTTTGTTGAAGCTTTGAAATGTTGCGCAACGAAAGACACTGTGAAAAAGGAAGGACAAAAAAAGCCAAACCCTGAACCTGAAAGACATGGTGAAAAAGCGAAAAAGCAGGGACCCGAAAAGGCGGAGATAGAGTAGGGATTATGAAAACAAGAGGTAAGGCTTACCTGAATAAGCCAAATGTGAGTATGAAAAAGTTGATTTTGATTTTGGTGGTGTTGATGGGTGTGATTGGTGAGATTATGGCTGCGGCACCCATTGAGGTAGAGGTTTCCTTTATTATTGCAAGGCCTAAATACAATTGTGAACGAGGTGTTTGGATCTGCAATTTGAAAGGAAGTATTGACTTGAATCTTGGAGATGTAATTGCGACATTAATCCCTGGGGAGAAGACTGGTACGCTTGTCATAGTATTTAAAAGTGATTTACCACCCACTGCTAAACAGCAAGGTTATTTCATGGCAGAGAAGGGGGAAGAAATTCAGTTAAGTACAGAGATGTGCAGACTCTTAAATTTGCGGTCCGGAACGAAAATTATGCCAGGTAAATACACCATACAAGCAGATGGAAGATACGGAAGAATTGTTGTCAATATTCAATAACTAAAATCTCCGTGTGAGTGCACTCACACGGAGATCTTTAAAATACACGATATGAAAAATATGCGATTTCTTCTTCTTTGTTTTTTGCCTATGCTCACGTATTCTCAGAACTACAAGACAGTAAGGGTTGTTTCCTCTTCAACCTATGCTGAAAGTGATGATACTCTTTATGTGCGTCTTCTTAATCCTGAAGGGCTTGATAGTCTGATTAAAAACGAGCAGGAGCTACTTACCTATTTTTATAAACCGTATTGCAGGGGCATAACGGAAGAAAAATACAATGGTTTGTCTCCCATGGATACTGTCATTCGGTACTGTTTGCGAACAAAGATACCTTTTGCATTTATTGCTGTAGATAACCAAGATATTGAACGAATCCATGAGAATTTTATTAATAAATATCAGCTTAAAGGCGTGTTATGCTATTTGATAGATCGTTCTTTTGGGACAAATAAATTTGATAGGGTTATTATGCGTACCGGAAGGAAAAACAAGCAAACCTGTCATTATTACCGAAAAGGCTATTTATACAAATCATCGTATTCTTATAATTTTAATCTCAACGCTTTTATTAAGTTCCGAAATAATCTAAAGAACTAATGGAAAATGGATTTGACAAGCGGAAAACGCTGATAAGGGAATTTATCAAAAGGGATTTTTAATATTAAATTAGTAGGATTATCTCTATAAGTTCTTGAGCAGCTGATTTTAAATTATGGCAAACAAACTGATTTTACTTATTTGTACTTGGATGATTTTGTCATCAGGCTGTAAAACGCTTTACAAAAAAAATGGACATTGAAATTTTGGAAGATTCAGAAGTTGTTCAATATGCAAACGGAAAGCAATAAAAATTTGATCTTATCTGGAGACTGTGAGACCATAGGTATTTTAAACATTGGACACAGTCAACGGCAAAAACGAATAAGTGGATTGAGAAAAAACCAGCTCAAAATGAATAATGACCTTTGCCAACCTATTTTGTCCAACTTACGTCATTATCCATGTAAACTATAACAATATGCAAAAATTTTTTACCCTTTTCCTCTTCCTGTTCGCATTTACGCAAGTGTCAAGAGCCTCTCATGAGTATGCCGGACAAATTACGGCCAAAAACATTGGCACTTCTTCCTATCAAATCAAAATCACCCTATGGGTGGATTCAATGGGGTTGACCATCAACAATTTACCTTATCAAATTCAAACCGGTGGCGCAACCACCCCGGAATCTGCTGCATTAGTGAGCACAACTGCAGTTGGGAACGGTATTCTCGAAAACGTTTATTTAGACACCTTATTGGCCAATAGTGCCGGTAACTATAAGGTTGTTTACAGCAATTGTTGTCGCAATGGCTTAATTACCAATCTCACCAATCCAACCATGGCTGAATTGTATCTGTATTGCGATATTGTGCACAATCCGATTCAGGTAAACTCAACACCGGAATTTTCAAATGTACCTGCTTTCTTTTCCGGTGTAAACGATACTTTACTCCATAACCCACTGGCCATCGACCCGGATGGCGACTCATTGGTATTTAGCTGGGCCAACCCCTTGGGAGCCGGAGGCGCTCCGTTAACAATGAGTGCATTGGCTTACCCTTCAGCCCCCGCCTATAATTTTACCGTCGATCCAGTGGTTGGTGAAATCACCTGGATTCCAAGTATGACCGGAGCCTTTGCTTATGCTGTAAAGGTTGAAGAATACCGCAATGGTGTTTTATTGAGCACATCAGCTCGCGAAGCAACAGTAACTATTTGTGTAGGTTGTAAAACAGCCATGGCATCAGAGTTTCAGTTTTATAATAAATCAAGCTGGCCTCAACCGGTTAAACATTATCAGTTCGAAACATATGCCAATACACCTTTTAATATGACTTTCTCAGGAGGTGTTTCTAGCATCAATACCAATACGCTGAAAATGAAAATCATCGGCGAACAAAATCAATTTGCCAATGCACCAGTATTTGCACCTACACAAACCGGCAGTACCATCAGCGGAAATTATTCCTGGACTCCTACCTCAAGCCAGATTCGTAACCGACCTTACCTGAATGTTATTCTTGGAACGGAACAGTCTGCTACCAACGAAACCAGAACCAAAGAGCATACCTTACTCTTTAAAGTGAATGCAACACCAAGCCGTTTGGACGATTTAGAAAATGCGCAGGTGAATGTTTATCCTGTTCCGGGGAATACGATGTTTTATGTAGATGTTCAAAATTTTCAGCATCAATTAAATCGCATTGAAATTTTGAACGCGTATGGCCAGGTAATTTATTCGGCCAAAATTGAACATGGTGTTCATGTATTCCAAATCGATTGTAGTAGCTGGGCATCTGGTACCTATATCCTGAAAACAAAAGGAGAATCAGTATTGACTAAAAAGTTGAATATTCAACACTAATCACAACCGATTAATTATAATTCCCTTAACACCACCGGGACTTACTTTTGATAAAAGCCCCCGGTTATGGAAGGACTGATTACATTATTGATATTGGCGCTAATAGTTATTCTATTGGCGCCTCTTTTTATTGGTGCTGCCACCAATGCCAAAATTAAAAAGCTAAATCAGGCATTGAATGAGACCAATCGACTTTTGCATGTTTTGCTGGAGCAACAAAAAAACCAAAGTCTAAACCCATCGAATCAATCCCAATCCATACCATCTTCTAGCGATTCGAAAGAAATCAATGAAAGGACTCCCCAAGTGGTAGAAATACTACCACTCCCTGTTCCGGTTAAAGAAACGGAAAAACAAAAAGAGATTCCCGCAGAAACGAAGGAGGAAGATTGAGAGGCTATCCTTCAACAAACAAAAAAGGAAGAAACAATACTAACGATATCCACCGAAGAAACCGGGAAAACAGAAACCCCCATCTTACGCAGTAAACCAAAAATCAATCTTGAACAGTTTATTGGCGAAAAGTTAGTCAGCATTTTGGGCATAGGTATTCTCGTCTTATATAGTATTTATGGTGAAATGGGCAGTGAGTCGTCAACTGATTTCAGATGCCGGAAAAATTTTGATTGGTATAGGTTTCGGTGTGATACTGCTCGGATTTGCACATCGTTTGCATGAAAAATATCGGGCTTTTAGTTCCATTCTCGCAGGTGGAGGCATTGCAGTTTTGTATTTTGCAATTTACCAGGCTTATCAGGCCTATCATCTTTTACCACAAACTTTTGCTTTTGTATTGATGGTTCTCATCACCTTGTTGGCTGTCATCATGTCGATTTATTATGATAAAAAAGAATTGGCTATTCTGGCCTCAATAGGCGGATTTTGTACACCCTTTTTTGCAAGCAATGGATCCGGTAATTTTCAGATACTCTTCACCTATCTGCTCATACTCAATGCAGGCATGTTTTTATTAGCTGCTTTTAAACGCTGGGCACTTATTAATGTACTAGCTTATGGAATAACCGTCATCATTTTTAGTGTATGGATGTATCAGGACCATCGGGCAATTCAACATCATGCCTTTCAAGGATTCATTTTTGCGACCTTATTTTTTCTCACCTTTTTTGGAATGAATCTGATTTACCATATTCGTTTCAAGAAAGCGTTTAAGGCAATAGATTTTAGTATCTTACTGAGTAATACCCTTTTTTATTTTGGTGCAGGATTATTTTTTCTGTACCAAATCGGAACAATTGAGTCAAGGGGTTTTTTTACAATTTCCATTGCGGTTTTCCATTTCATTTTCGCTTGTGGATTTTTTAGAAATCGCACTATAGACAGGAATTTAATTTTTCTGCTCATTGGGTTCGTGCTCACCTTTATCAGTCTCGTCGCACCTATTCTACTCGAAGGAAATTTTATAACCCTGTTTTGGGCATGTGAGATGGTCTTGTTGTATTGGTTGGGAAAAAAATCAGGGATCTCACTCATCAGAAATACCAGTGTGTTGATTATGATATTAAGCGTGCTCTCTATTGTCATGGATTGGAATCAGTCTTATTTTCAGGTTGCTGTTCAGCGTCTTCCCATTCTGCTCAATAAGGCCTTTGTAACTACCCTCGTCCTAAGCGCTGCGTTTGCTCTAACTCAATTCTTATATCGTTCCGAAGAGGAAACCAAATTATTATGGGGACATCTTCCTCAGAAATGGTATGGCGCAATCCTGAACTTTATGTTATTACTTGTGCTATTTTCAGGTGGTTGGATAGAATTGCGATATCAACTCTACAATAGCTGGCAGTTTAGTGTATTTACCAATATGTGCACTGCTCTTTACAGTATTCTTTTTGTGATTGTGGTTTTGCTTGTTCAACATCGGAAGGCTGAAACATATCAGGGGGTTATTGCTATCGTTATGAGCATATTGGGTCTATTGTCTTTCCTATATGCGAACGTTGAAGTTTCGAAGGTTCGAAATGCGGTCCTGTTTGATCAACGATCACCTGTCTTTTTTTACATACATGTGGTATTGTTTTTGGTCTATTTGTTGTTTATTTTTTTATACGAATGTTGAATCAGCGATCTGAAATGCAGGCTATGCAATTCCGGATGGGTCATGTATTTGCTTTATTTATGCTGGTTTTTATTCTCAGTTCGGAGAGCACACATTTATGGGTTTGGAACAATCATGAGCCGGGATTTGCCATACGGTCGAATATTTCAAAATCGATTCAAATAGCCTGGCCAATATTGTGGAGTTTTATTTCGTTCGTGTATATGTTTATTGGAATGAAATATAAAGTGACCTGGTTTCGATTTCTTTCCCTGGGCTTGTTTTGTTTGACCATACTCAAATTATTTATTCATGATATCTCCAATGTGAGTCAGGGTGGTAAAATTGCAGCCTTCATCATATTGGGCGTTTTGTTACTGATCGTTTCTTTTATGTACCCAAAAATAAAAGGCCTCTTTACAGAATCATAAATTTCACTGAAGATGAGAATATCCATTTTCTTTTTAGTCAATATACTTTTCCATACTGCGTCGTATGCTCAGCAGTTCTCATAAAAGCAAAGTGCCCGATGTCAAACAAAAAGCATTTTACCATATTCTATTACCGGTTTCATTAGCAGCTTATGCGGAACCGGATTATCGCGACTTAAGACTTTTTAATGACAAAGGCAAGGAGGTTCCGTATCTTCTGAAAAAGGAAAACTTCCAATCTATTTCAGAAAACTTCCGCTCATTTGAAATGATTCGGGATGAACAAAACGAGGGCATTCATACCATCGTGATTCATAATCCGGACAAACAAAAATTGAATGAGCTTTTGGTGGAATTGGCCAATGCGGATGCTGAACGCCCGGTTCGAATTTCAGGCTCTGATAATGAACAAGAGTGGTTTGTGGTTAGAGATGGTTTTTATTTTTCGGCGCTAGAATTATCCGATGAAACCAAAATTTTTAAGTCCTTACAATTTCCTGCTTCCGATTACCGGTATTTTAAAATTGAAATTAAAAACCACAATAAGCCAGCCATGGCTATTTCCAAAATAGGAATCAGCACCCAAATTCGAGTACCGAATGTTCTTCAGGAAATACATGAGATTACCTGGTCCAAAAAGGACAGCAATCGCAAAACGGTTATTAACGTGTATTGTAAACCGGCAAATCGAATCGATCGCTTGCGCTTTGTGATTCGGGAGCCAAAGTTGTTTCAAAGAGATGTACGTATTTATGCCACCGAAAAGGAACAACAGGAAAGTCTGCCCATCGGTTCATCCGTAAAAATAAAACGAGCTGCTCCAGCGCCTTTAATCATGCGCGCCTCTTTAAATTCTTTACAAGCAACGATGATCAACTTGGATGAATCGTTGAGCAGACTGCAGCAGGATCATCTCATCATTGAAATAAAAAATGATGATAATTCACCACTGTCTATCGACAGCATACAAGCTTATCAGCTCAATACATTTATTACTGCTGAACTTTATCCGGAACGGCATTATTTTATGTATTGCGGTAATAGTATGTTATCTTTTCCGCAGTATGATTTAATTTATTTTCAAAATAAAAGTCCTTCAGATACAAAGGTGCTTCAGGCTGAGGAAGCACTGTTAAAAACAATCAATGTATCGGATGAGTTTGATGGAAGTCAGGATCGAAAACTGGTCTGGATCGGCCGTGTGATATTGTGCATTATACTCTTGTTGTTGGTTGCACAAATGTTGCGTAAAATTAAAAACGCAACACCAGAAACAACACCGCAGGCGGATTAAAAACAACCTGAGTCAGGTCATTGTTTGTATTGGACATATCCTCCTGAATAATATTTCCCTGAAAAATGGTTTCAGTTCTAAGATCTGATTTGAGTTGACCCTTCCGGAAATAATAACTGGCTTCAGTTCCTAATAAAACCCTGTTACTCACCCGATACCGGAGACCCAATGCAGGACCGCCACCATACCGCACGGAGGATGATTTTGTGATGACTCTGGTAATTTGTGATCCGAAGTTACTTTCTGTTTGCGTATCACTATTCAAAATTTCATACAACAAGTGAAAAGCAATTTGTGCAGAAAACCGCCGATTCAGCGGAAGCATTTTCTGAGGACCTAAACGAAAATAGAGGTCATTGATAAAATTATTTTTTTTCACATTTCCGTCTGTTTCAAAGGCCTTGTTATAGGTATAACCCAACCCTACATCAAGTGCCCACCCTTTTTTAGGCATAACGATGCTATAGGTTAACAAGTAAGGATTGTTGACCGGTGTGCCGGCACTACTAAAATTTAATATTTGACGAAACAAGGCATTGGCTTGTAATCCCACAAAATGTTTGAATCTTCTCGATTCGTTTAAACTATCGGAATTTTGGGCGAATAACATCACTCCACTAAAGAGAAGACTGATGCATAGAATCAATTTCTTTTTAATCATTCAAATTATTTAAAAGGATTGGACAACAATGGATTGCTCACCATTTGATAGTCGGTCATACTATTTAAGAATGCAATCAGGGCTTTGCGGTCTTCAGCAGTAATATTCATTTTTAAAGCTGAGCCATCATTGTTTCTTAATACATGGGATAAATTTTTATTTTCCTGAATACCATGGCTATAATGACTCAACACCTCATCGAGGGAATTAAACCGACCATCATGCATATACGGTGCTGTTAAAGCAACATTGTGTAAGTCCGGAGCGCGAAATAAACCTTCATCACTTGAGTTGCCGGTTACATCCATGCGTCCTTTGTCCTGAATGCTGGATTCCAAACCAATATTATGAAAACCACTTGACTGATACATACCTGGCATCGGGTTGTGACAACTGACGCAATTGTATGTAGTATTAAATAACAACTGACCCCGCAACTCAAGAGCATTTAAACTTCCACCACCCACCTGGGCTTCATCAAAACGAGAGTGCAGTGTTTGAAACATCAGAATAAATTGTGTCATAGATGTACTCATGCCTTCTAAACTGAGCGTGCTGCCGATGCCATAAGCTTTGTCCAATATCGGCCTGTAATACGAAAGGCTGTTTAGTTTTTTAAGCAATTGGTCAAAGTCAGTAATGCCCATTTCAATATGATTGGCAATCGGTTTAGCAATCAAGGAATTTAAATCCGGTTCGCGCCCATCCCAAAAAAGAGGGCTGCTATCAATGGAAATCATTGGCGAAGTAATATTTTGAATCGCCATGGAGTTTCGTTTAGTCAAACGGTTTTCAAATCCGGTACTAAATGCGGTATTATCGGCAAAAGCCAAAGCCTGTTTATGGCAGGATGCGCAGGAAACGGAATTATTGACCGAGAGATTTTTATCATAAAACAGAACTCGCCCCAAATGAATTTGTGCATTATAGGTTTCATCCGCACCGGCAAAATATTGTGGAATATTCGTATCCACCTCTGCACTAGAAATAGGGGTATTTTCAAATTTATTGCAGGAGATAATAAATACTATTCCGGTAAATGCAGCCAACAGCAGAGGATGGCGAAGTGAGAGTCGTTTCATATACTTTGTTTTAAAAACCAACAGCCTGTGTATTCTAATAAAGACATAAAAATAACACATTGAAGATAGTATTTAACGACAGGAAGACGAAAAATATGCGGTAAAAGTTATCTTGAACGACGATTTTCTGAAAAAAAGTTCAATGAATCAAATTATCTGAAGCCAAATGGCCTAAAGATAGTGCCGATTAAGTTTCTAAGGTTTATCCATACACAATTCAATCAACACCCCCTTGGTGCATCTGGGATGAATGAAGCAGATGAGCTTATTGTCGGCCCCCTCCTTAGGGATATCATTTAAGAATTCAAACCCCTGCGATTTGAGTCGTTCTATTTCGGCATAAATGTCCTCCACAGCAAGGGCCATATGGTGCATGCCCTCTCCCTTTTTGGCAATGAACCGCGCAATGACTCCTTCCGGATCCGTAGACTGTAACAATTCGATTTTTGTATCGCCTCTTCTGAAAAAGGCGGTTTCTACCTGTTCACGTGCCACCAATTCACGTTTATAGCACGGAGTTCCTAAAAGAGTTTCGTACAAAGGAATAGCATCCTGTAAGGATTGAACGGCAATTCCAATATGATCAATGGGTAACATATCTGCCAAAATTAAAGCTAGCCGGGCATATTTGATCCATCTACCATTGAATCATTACCGTCAAAAGGTCCGCTGCGAATTGTGAATAAAGGAATATTATAGGCGAATGAGGCTCAAACACTTTTTACAAACAAGGTTTCAGGTATATTTGCACAACGGTCGTTTTTGCCGCCAAATTGAATATTAAACCATGCTGAATTTCCCCATTTACTTAGATAACAACGCCACAACCCCAATGGATCCAAGGGTTTTGGACACCATGATACCTTATTTTACCCAAAAATTTGGAAATGCCGCCAGCCGAAACCACTCATTTGGTTGGGTTGCTGAAGAAGCAGTTGATTATGCCCGCGAACAAGTTGCGAAACTCATCGGTGCTGATCCCAAAGAAATTATTTTTACCTCCGGAGCTACGGAAGGGGATAATCTCGCTATCAAAGGTGTGTACGAAATGTACGCGTCGAAAGGCAATCATATCATCACCACAACCATTGAGCATAAAGCCGTTTTAGATACTTGTAAACATCTTGAGAAACAAGGTGCAGAAATCACTTACCTGCCAGTGGATGGCGAAGGGATGATTAATTTGGCCGATCTTGAAAAGGCAATCACACCCAAAACCATTTTACTGGCAATTATGTATGCCAATAACGAAATTGGTGTGGTTAATCCCATGAAAGAAATTTCAGCAATAGCCCGTAAACATGGCGTTCTTGTAATGAGTGACGCAACACAGGCAGTCGGAAAAATACCCGTGGACGTCAATAAGGACGGTATTGATTTAATGGCCTTTACCGGGCATAAAATGTACGGCCCCAAAGGGATAGGTGCTTTGTATGTTCGTCGCAAAAACCCAAGGGTAAAAGTCACGGCTCAGTTAGATGGCGGTGGTCACGAACGTGGAATGCGTAGCGGAACTCTTAATGTACCCGGCATTGTTGGATTTGGAAAAGCTTGTGAGTTGTGTATGCAGGAAATGAGCAGCGATACCGAACGCATAGTCAAATTGCGCGACCGCCTGGAAGAAGGATTAATGAAATTAGAAGAGAGTTATCTCAACGGTCATAAAAACCATCGTTTACCGCATGTGAGTAATATTTCTTTCAAACATGTTGAAGGTGAAGGCTTATTGATGGGAATTAATAAAAATATTGCTTTAAGTAGCGGTAGCGCTTGTACATCGGCTTCTCTGGAACCTTCATATGTATTGAAAGCATTAGGCCTGGGCGATGATCTTGCTCATAGTTCACTACGATTTGGTTTAAGCCGTTTTTCAACCGAAGAAGAGGTGGATTATACCATCAAAGCAGTGAGTGATACTGTCACTAAATTACGTGAAATGAGTCCTCTTTGGGAAATGTACAAAGAAGGAATCGATCTCAATACGATTGAGTGGGCCCATCACTAAGTCTGATCATTTCCGTCTAAGAATTTTCACGGTGTCCTTTGTTGGATTCGCTCTCTTTTCTTTTGAATATTTAGCGTAAAGAGGCCGGAAAGATACCCACTCAAGGGTATTGAACAAGGATTGTGTTGTAGAGAAATTTGTAGAAAATTTCAACTGTATGAAAAGTCCTTTATTCGTTATTCTTTTTTGTTTCATTCAATTTGGTCATCAAGCACAATCGCGCTTAATAGGCACAAGTATGTACAACCATGATCGCAGCGCTTATACATTGATTGATACTTCTGTTCAGTTGCATTTTCCGGGAAATATATCCTATGCACAATATGATACCGTTTATGCAAGCGTTTTGTCAAGGCCTGATTCTCTGGCGCAGTATACCCTTAATTCAGGGAACCTCATTCTCTGTTCCACGAACCGACAATGGTATGATCCCACATACTATCATCGAACCCCTACTATTTCAACGGGGTATGCCAATAACTTTAAATTTGTAGAGTCTTCTATTTAGGGCTTGCTGATTATCCCATAGGCGCTTCAAATTCAAGGAAGCGTTCGAGGGATAATACTCTGGTACAGCCCTTGGACGATGACGCAGAATTTGAAGATGCATGTGAGAAGTGAAAATCAGAAAAAAACTGCAAGCTTAT
>DAIRSC010000048.1:0-12694 GCA_036804585.1 Chitinophagaceae bacterium | reverse complement strand
GGAGGGCATTCAGACTATTGTAAATTTCATGTTCAAAATCGGGTGTGCGCATGTTTAAATTAAATCTCGATAATATTGAAATAACTGTTCCGTGGAGGATTTTAAGTTGAAACCTTCGGCGCGGATTTTACCCTTTGCCCGCATTTGATGAGAGAGCCCCTCATCTTTTAATATGCTTAACAAAGCATGTAAAATTGAATCAGGTTCACTTGGTTGGATATACGCCGCGGCATCTCCAGAAATTTCGGACATACTGCTTAAGTTTCCGCTGGTGATGACCGGACAGTTGCTAGCATGCGCTTCGAGTACCGGAATACCAAAGCCTTCATAAAAGGAGGGATAGACAAAACACGACGCCATTTGATACAAGGCAGGCAGGATAGCATCCAGTTGCAGATAATGAAAATGATCATTCATAAAAATGATTCGATGTTCAAGGCCGGATTGCCGGATAAAATTTTCAACCTGCTGACGATAAGCAGAACCTTGACCTACAACCAGAAGCTGAAGATCGTTTGAAGGCCATTGACTGAAAGCCTGAACCAGAGAAAGAAGATTTTTACGTTCAATGATACTGCCAACATAAAGCACATAAGAATCGGGCAGGGAGAAGGTTTTTCGTATGGATCCCTGTTCATCCTGATTAAGGGCTTGATAGAAACGAGGTGAACATGATTGATAATGCACTTTGATTTTTTCGGCAGGGATTTGATAATGATGGATCAGGTCTCTTTTAGTTAATTCGCTGCAGGCTAATACCAATTTAGCTGCCTGACTGGAATAGCTAAATTTTTTTCGATAAATTCTGCGGTCGGTGGGGGTATAATATTCCGGGTAATTTTCAAAAATCAAATCATGAATGCTAACAACAGTTGGCAGGGCAGTTCGATGTATGCCAAAAGGCAATTCATTACTCAGGCCATGGTAAAAATCAACTTCCGCTGGGAGTTGCGCGCAGAGCCCACGGCTTCGCCAAAGCGAGGGAAAGCATTTATATAAAAATGAATGGGGTTGAATTTCATGTACATTCTTTGATGATGTGTGAAATAGATTTCCGGATTTCGGATTATATAAATGGTATTGAAGATCTGGGTAAAACTGAATGAGACCATTTAATAAATTCCGGCCATAATTACCTAGACCCGAACTGTTGTGGTAAATCCGTTTAGCGTCAAACCCAATTCGCATGGCTGCAAGTTAGGGCATTGTTTTGGAATACTCAATCCGAACAAAAATTAATCCAGCGATAGATGCCTGATGCTCGAAGTGAAAAAAATTTGTGCAGACAAAAAAGTCGGTGTATCTTGACTTTTAATTGATATGGATAAAAAGACATGCTATTCAAGTAATTGATTGACTTACAGCCATCGATTCTGTATTGGTAAATATCTTTTCTATCTCAAATTCCTTTTTGATTAAACTACATAACACATACATCATGAAAAAAATTTTAAGCATTTTATTTTTCGCCGGGATACCCGCTTTGACTTGGGCTCAGCTGACCGTTCAAAATCAACAAACAGCCATCGATTTGGTAAATACTTTAGTGGCAAGCTCGGGCACTGCAGGCATTACCACTAGTAATCCGGTTTTAACCTGTGATACACTATCCAACGGACTATTTTCGGGCACTTCGAATTTAGGAATCTCAAATGGCATTGTATTGGGTACAGGTGCAGTAGCTACAGATACTTCCTTGGCATTGTTTGGCATTGATGGCGGTTATCTGGATTTTTCAAGTTATATGGCCAATACAGCTGGAGATGCGGATTTAAATGCGCTTGTAACCAGTCCTACCTACGATGCCTGTGTGTTGGAATTTGATTTGCAACCTGCGGGGAACTATATCGAATTTGAGTATGTTTTTGGTTCAGAAGAATATCCCGATTATAACTGTACCAGTTTCAATGATATTTTCGCATTTTTCGTTTCAGGTCCGGGTATCACAGGCCTTCACAATATGGCTATTATTCCGGGTACGACGATTCCGGTGAGTATCAACTCGATCAATGATGGAAGCAATGGAAATTGTAGTAGCTATCAAAATTTATATGTTAGCAATACAGGGTCAATAACTACAGTAGATGGTTTCACCACTCCGTTAATTGCGACTCATCCGGTTACCCCAGGTCAAACTTATCATTTAAAATTGGCTGTTTCGGATGTATCAGATGGGATTTTTAACACCTTTGTATTTTTGAAAGCGAATAGTTTAAAAAGTGGAACAACAGGACCAAGTGTTGTGAGCTCAATTGATGCAGAAAATCCTCTTCAGGTATATCCTTCTGTTGTGGATGATCAATTACAAATTCTAAACAATAGTCAAGAGCCGGTACAACTGAGTTTGCTAGATATCAACGGTAAACAGGTGTTTACACAAAAACTGGCAGCATATCCTATTCATCAAACTATTCCAACGTCATCACTCACACAAGGGATGTATTTTGTTCAAATGCATCAGCTACAATCCGGTCAAGTTAGCAGCAGTCGAATTTTCAAACAATAATTTGCTTATTTTAAGCCCTGAATGGCTCAAAATTCTTTTGTTATGAAGGGGCTGCTGTTTAATGTGAAACTATTTGATTTCAATACATTCAGGGGTGAATTTCGCTTTTTTATTTGCACGGCAATTTGTCAAATCACTTCAATAAGCATGCAGTTCATTTCTTGATTTTCACTTCTCACCGGCATTTTCAATATCGGCGTCACCGTTCTCCGGTTGTCCCGTACGTGTGGGATTACCCCTTGATACGCTTCCTTATATTTGAAGAGCCACTGAGATAATCAGCAAGCCTTATTTGCATGTTCAAAGTAAAAATGGACAAAGAGTCCAAAAAGTAATCATTTAATACTTCAGTAGCTTCTGATTTCTGAGCATGGAGATATGTGGGATATCATCTTCGAGATAAGGTTCAGAAATAGTTTCAAATCCCATTTTCTGATAAAATTTTTCCAGATAGGCCTGAGCGCTAATTTTGATGGGGCATTCATAAGTTTTTTCGCATATCACGATTGCTTCCTGCATTATTTGTAAGCCAATCCCTTTTGCCCGATAGGGGGTAGTGGTTAAAACACGCCCTATCGAACAATATTCAAGATAGGAAACTCCGGGTGGTAAAATACGGCAGTAGGCAGCTAAATGCTGTCCATCCATCAAGCGTAAATGGCCGGATAGCTGATCCTTGTCATCACATTCAGGGTATGGGCAATTTTGTTCAACCACAAATACATCGATTCTGGCTTGTAAAATCTGGTACAGTTGAGAAGTTGTCAATTGGTCAAAAAAATTGAAATAAAATTGCATGGCTGAGATTTAGTGGATAAAAATGGATTGTTTAAACTGAGGCGCCAATATTTTTTGCATGGCGAGAATTCCTGCTTTTCCTATTTCTCCAATCTGCAAGGAATAATCGTTGACATACAATTGAATATGTTTTTTCATCACCTCGTGATCCATTTCTTGTGCATGAGATGCAATAAAAGTAGTGATGGGTTCGCTTCGTAATTGAGCCTTTTTTATGCTATTTCGTATGGCTGATTCAACTTGTATTTTAAGTTCATCGGGCAATGAACGTCTGATGGCAATACCTCCGAGTGGAATCGGAAGATGGGTTTTCTCTTCCCAATATTGGCCTAAATCCATGATTAAATGAAGTCCTTTCTGTGCATAAGTAAAACGATTTTCATGAATCAGCAGACCGGCATCACAGCTTCCATTAAACACGGCCTCTTCAATCAGATTTAAAGGCATCACCATATTATCTATAATTTCTGGAAATGTAAACCGAAGTAATAAGAGGGCTGTAGTATGCATGCCGGGTATGGCTACTTTCAGGTCTTCCAGCGGAATATTTTCTTCGTGAAATCGTGTTACCAAAAGAGGACCTACGCCAAACCCCAGTGCGCTGCCACTTTCAAGCAATTGGTAATGATCAGCGATATCGAAATACTGTGCATAACTCATCTTTACAATATCTGCTTTCTGATGTTGTGCTTTGAAATTTAAGGTTTCGATATCTTCAAATTCAAAGTTCAAAGTATGCTCTCCCAATTGAGGGTGCAAATAAAGATGCTCAAAAATGAAGGTATCGTTCGGGCAGGGAGAAATGGCGACGCGCAGGGTCATGATGGTAATTTTAAAACAAAATCCTGAACAGCTAAATGAAGTGCAGTAAGCGCTTCCTGAACTTTCCAGGAATCCCGGTTTCTGATTTCAACACGATTAGAAATGGCCCGGAATTGAATAAAGGGAATCTGATTTTGTAAACAAATAAAATGTAAGGCGGCACCTTCCATGCTCTCTATATGTTCCGGAAAATGTTTGCGTCGGTGTTGAACGGTTTTTTCAGAACCGCTGCAAGTATTTACGGTATAAGCCTTGCGCAGAGGCCATGGAAACGTTCCGGTATTTAAGTAGGGGTTTTTGAGATAAGCGCCTTCAAAGGGAAAATTATTTTCATCTTCCAGTTTCAAGTCATAGGTATCAAGAAAGTTATGCTGATCCTCAGCACCTAAATCTCCTAAGCGGTCGGCTTCTATGATACAAACTTCACCGGGTGATAACTGTTCGCCCGCATAACCACCTATACCCGCCTGAATGAGTAAATCAGGTTTTTGCCGGCACAATTCGGTGATGTAATAAGAGGCAGATAAAACACCTATTCCGCTCAAGGCCGTCCGGAGTTCATGCCGGCTTTTCCAAGTCTGAACCTGAAGCGCTTGCATTTCGGACTGTGTTGCACATACTATAATAATTTTCACCATGCAAAGTTGAACAATTCAGTTTGAATTCTTACTAAGTTTTCAAATTCCTTCTTGAACGAATAAGAAAGTTAAAGAAACAGGCATCGTTAAAAAACGACATGGTGAATCAAATAGGATTGTTCCTATAAGGTATCAGAAGAAGAATTGAACGAATTACATTGAAATTCATTTAATTTTGTCATAAACTATTGACAATGATATTCGTGACCCGGGTGGAACATTTTAATGCTGCCCACAAATTGTGGAATGAAAACTGGACCGTTGAAAAAAACAAAGAAGTATTTGGAAAATGCTCCAACGAGAATTTTCATGGCCATAATTATGAATTACATGTGACCGTTAAAGGTGATCCCCAAACCGATACAGGTTTTGTGGTAAATGCAAAAACATTGGGTGATTTGATTAAATTAAAAATAGTCGAAGAGGTCGATCACAAAAATCTCAATATCGATGTGGAATTCCTGAAAGGAAAATTTACATCTGCTGAAAATTTGGCCATTGGTATCTGGAATGAATTACAACCGGATATTGAAAAGATGGGCGTAGCCTTACATTGTGTAAAACTCATTGAAACCAGAAGTATTTATGTAGAATACTTTGGTTAATTCAATTTAACAGAAATATGCAT
Organism: Chitinophagaceae bacterium; assembly: GCA_036804585.1. Classification (GTDB taxonomy): domain Bacteria; phylum Bacteroidota; class Bacteroidia; order Chitinophagales; family Chitinophagaceae; genus OLB11. The sequence goes on along the minus strand of DAIRSC010000048.1, from coordinate 7,302 downwards.
TACAAGAAAGCGGAAATTTATAACGAAAATACCCTGGAGAATTTATCCGATTTTTATCAGGGAATCCTGACGGCTATCGGGGAAGATGTGACACGGGAAGGTTTGGAAAAAACGCCTTCGAGGGTAGCCAAGGCCAATATGTTTTTAACCCAAGGCTATAAAATGAATGCGGTTGATATCATCAATTCAGCCAAATTTAAAGAAAGCTACTCCGAAATGGTGATAGTTAAAGATATAGAATTATACTCCATGTGCGAACACCATATGTTGCCATTTTTTGGTAAAGCTCATATTGCCTATATTCCCAACGGCTATATCACCGGCTTGAGTAAATTAGCCCGGGTGGTGGACTGTTTTGCCCGTCGTTTGCAGGTTCAGGAACGAATGACCCATCAAATACTGGATGCCGTACATGAAGCTTTGAATCCTTTGGGCGTAGCAGTCGTCATCGAAGCCAAACATCTTTGTATGATGATGCGAGGGGTGCAGAAACAAAATTCATCGACCACAACTTCTGCTTTTATAGGCGAATTTGAAAAAGAGAAGACCCGATCCGAATTTTTGCGTTTGATTACGGCAGATCTGCATTAATGGATCAATAGCTTATTCAGGAAATCTTTTTAAAAAAACTTTTCGTTGCCCCGCTTCCTTGCGGGATTATGATTTAATTTCGCAATCCTGATTTCAGATAAATACCCATTAAACAGAGGAGCATGAAGGATTTTTCATTTGTAACACATTCACACCCTGCCTATATTGAAGAAGTATATAAGGATTTTGTAAATGATCCCACATCGGTGGATACCGAATGGAAAAAGTTCTTTGAGGGGTTTGATTTTGCCATGACCCATGGGAAGAACGGTCATGTTGCTGAACTTGCTCAAACAACGGGTCAGGATTCAGTAATGCCATTGTCGCAGGAACAATTAAAAAAAGAGTTAGCTGTTTATCAGCTCATCAAGGCTTATCGTAAAAGAGGTCATTTGTTGAGTAATACCAATCCTATTCGCCCGAGAAAAGATCGCAAGGCTATGCTGGAATTGTCGGATTTCGGATTGCAGGAAAGCGATTTGGATATCGTCTTTCAGGCTTCCCAATCAATGAATATGGGGCCAATGAAATTACGCGATATCATTGCTTATCTCAAAAAAGTCTATGTTTCAAGCGTTGGGGTAGAATATACTTATATCAACAATGAGGAAATCTGTAACTGGGTTGGAGAGGAGTTTGAAAAAACCATGCAAAGTGAATTGCCGCTGGAGAAGAAAAAACGAATCCTCGAAAAACTCAACCAGGGTGTGATATTTGAAAAATTCCTGCACACCAAATTTATCGGTCAAAAGCGTTTTTCGCTCGAAGGTGGCGAAAGTACGATTGCAGCATTAGACGCTATCATTACTGAGGCTGCTGACCATGAAGTGAAGGAAGTTGTGATGGGAATGGCCCACAGAGGTCGTCTGAATATTCTCGCCAATATCCTTCAAAAGACCTATGAGCAGATTTTTACAGAATTTGAGGGTAATGCACCCAATGATTCTACAATGGGAAGTGGGGATGTTAAATACCATTTAGGTTTTCGCAGTGATGTAAGTACCCTCAATGGGAAAAGAATTAATTTACAATTAACCCCCAATCCATCACATCTCGAAGCAGTGAATCCACTCGTACAGGGATTTGCCCGGGCTAAGGCGGATACCTTATACCAAAGTGATTTCGACCGCATTTTACCGATTTTAATTCACGGAGATGCTTCATTAGCCGGACAAGGAATTGTTTATGAGGTTTTACAAATGAGCGATTTAAGAGGATATTATACAGGTGGTACCATTCATTTTGTGATTAATAATCAAATTGGATTTACCACCAATTTTGATGATGCTCGTAGTGCAGATTATTGTACCAGCGTTGCCAGCATGGTTCAGGCGCCCGTTTTTCATGTGAATGGAGATGACCCCGAATCCGTGGTGAAAATCGCAGAATTGGCCCTGAAGTTTAGACAAAAATTTAATCGGGATGTGTTTATAGATATGGTTTGTTATCGTAAACATGGCCATAACGAGGGAGATGATCCTAAATTTACGCAGCCTGATTTATACAATATCATCGATAAACATCCGAATCCCCGCGAAATATACATCCAGAAACTGGAGCAAAGAGGTGATTTGGACGGTGTGTTGGCTAAAGAAATGGAAAAGGTGTTCTGGAAAGATTTGCAGGATCGTTTGGATGAAGTGAAACAAAAACCATTGCCTTATACCCGTCAAGAACCGGAAGTTGCCTGGGCTAACTTACGCCGCTCTGAAGAAAAGGACTTTGAGAAATCACCTGTGACTGCTATCAGTGCGGACTCATTTGATAAGGTTTTTCATGGAATGATGAGAATACCGGAAGGATTTATACCCTTGAGAAAAGTACAGAAACTGTTGGATGATAAAGTCAAACTCTTTCAGGAGAAAAAAGAACTGGACTGGGCAAGTGGAGAGTTATTGGCTTATGGGTCCCTGTTGCTTGAAGGACATGATGTTCGGATTTCCGGTCAGGATGTCGAAAGAGGCACCTTTTCGCATCGCCATGCTGTGTTGAATGACGAAAAAAATAATCAGAAGTACAACAGACTGAGTCAATTAGATGCTTCACAGGCCAACTTTAGAATATATAATTCCTTATTGAGCGAGTATGCGGTAATGGGTTTCGAATATGGTTATGCCATGGCGAATCCCAATTGTTTGGTGATTTGGGAAGCCCAGTTTGGGGATTTTTGTAACGGGGCTCAAACAATTATTGATCAATTTTTATGTAGTGCCGAAACGAAATGGGGTAAAATGAATGGACTCGTTTTGCTATTGCCGCATGGTTATGAAGGTCAGGGACCGGAACATTCCAGTGCACGTATGGAAAGGTTCTTACAATTATGTGCCGAAAACAATATGTTTATTACAAATTGTACAACGGCAGCCAATTTTTTCCATGCTTTGCGCCGTCAGGTCTATTTGGAATTCCGAAAGCCGATGATTAATTTCTCCCCTAAGGCAAATCTACGATTGTCGAAAGCCTATAGTAAACAAGAGGCATTCATGAATGGGGGATTCAAGGAGTTAATTGATGATGAAGCTGTAACTGATATTAAAAATATTAAAAGGGTTTTACTTTGTTCAGGTAAAGTTTATTACGATTTACTGGATTATAAGGAAAGTCAACAGCGAAATGATGTGGCTATAGTGCGTTTAGAACAGATTTATCCGCTTCCGATGACACAACTCTTGCAATTGTTCAATAACAAATATAAAGGTTGTCAATGGGTTTGGGTTCAGGAAGAACCTCGGAATATGGGAGCTGCATCATTTCTGAAAATGAATATCGATGAAAAGCAATTGCATTTGGCTTATTTGACTCGTTCAGCGAGCGCTTCGACTGCTACCGGTTATGCCAAACAACATGGTGTTGAACAACAGGCATTGGTGGAAGCGGCATTTAAGTTATAAGTCTGATGCCCCTCTTAGTTGAATGCCTGGTAAAGAATATTCGGGTATTATGAATTCTTTAAAAGACAGAACGTGACATTTTCGCACTAAAATTGTAATTTTGTCATTATGCTTAATGATCAAGAATTACAATCGATCAAGAATCGATTTGGGATTATCGGGAATGATTCAGCATTGAATTATGCGTTGTTAGTAGCCGCCCAGGTAGCACCCACAGATTTAACTGTTTTGATACAAGGGGAGAGCGGAGTTGGTAAAGAAATATTTTCGCAAATAATTCATTATCAAAGCAATAGGAAGCATAATTCATTCATTGCTATAAATTGTGGTGCGATCCCGGAAGGCACCATAGACTCCGAATTATTTGGTCATGAAAAGGGTTCATTTACAAGTGCCAGTGAAAGTCGAAAGGGTTATTTTGAAACGGTTAATGGGGGAACAATTTTTTTGGATGAAATCGGGGAGATGCCCATTGGAACTCAAGCCCGATTGTTAAGGGTACTGGAAACCGGTGAATACATAAGGGTAGGGTCTTCAAAAGTTCAAAAAACAAATGTTCGGGTCATTGCAGCCACCAATAAGGACCTGCTGGATTTGGTCAACCATGGGAAATTCCGCGAAGATCTTTATTATCGATTGAGCACCGTCCCGATAAGAGTCGCAGCCCTGCGCGAAAGGCGGGATGATATTCCGGTGCTTTTCAGGAAGTTTTGTGTGGATTTTGCCGACAAGTATAAAACCGCACCGATTCAACTCAATGATGAAGCCCGGCAAATACTGATGAATTATAACTGGCCCGGAAATATCCGGGAATTAAAAAATATGGCGGAACAAATTTCTGTTTTGGCGCCTCATAAACTGGTTACAGCTGAAGAATTTAAGTACTTCTTACCGGCCAATCCTCAGGAACGACTTCCTGCTTTGAGTGGATCTGTTTCGGGGCAAAATGATTTTGCATCCGAGCGGGATATCCTATATAAGTTGTTTTTCGACATGAAAAAGGATGTCAATGAGCTCAAGAAGATGTTTTACGATATGATACAGAACCCGGGTACAGCCCAGATGTATGCCGAACAGCTGAATATCAATGATCAGAATAATTTGATGCCGTTTTCCAACGAAATTGGGGCCAGGGTGAGTAATAAGCCGATTATCTTCTCACAACCGGAATCGCATCATATGGAAACCGTTCATCAGGTGGAAGAAGTGTTAAATCTGGCCGATAAAGAAAAAGAGTTTATTGTAAAAGCACTTAAGAAACATCGAGGCCGGCGCCGAGATGCTGCGCTTGAATTGGGAATTTCTGAAAGAACCCTCTACCGTAAAATTAAAGAATATGATATTGAGGAATAGATGGGCGATTCTATTGGCTGTAATGATCGGGTTCTCATTCTTAACGGCTTGCGGTGTATACAGTTTTACGGGTGCTGCTATTGAAGGAAAGACCATCAATGTGCACTTCATTGAAAACAATGCCCGAATCGTAGCGCCCTCTTTGAGTCCCACATTTACCGATAAATTGCGGCAGCGGATTATTTCTCAAACATCTCTTTCGCAGCTGAATTCGGATAAAACAGACTATGATTTGAGTGGTAGTATAACAGCCTATGAGGTGAGCGTGGCGGCCCTCACGGGAACGGAAACCAGTGCCAAAAACCGATTAACCGTGTCCGTGAATATTGTTTTTGTCAATCGGTTAAATGAAAAACAAGGCTTCACACAATCTTTTTCAAGATTTGCCGACTTTGCATCCAATCAGAATGTACAAACGGTAGAGGCTGCCCTTATTGAGGATATTTCGACGCAATTGGCTGATGATATTTTTAACCGCGCTTTCGTGAATTGGTAAAGCATTGATTGAATCAGGATTAATCGTGAGTTTTTCCGATTTTTAAAAAATTTGCCATACATTTGCACACCTGTTAATGAGTGGGTATGAAACATAGCCGGGAGTTTGAAATCGCTTTTGTGGGATTAAAACCCGGAATTCATGTTTTTGAATACAACATTGACAGCCAGTTCTTTGATCGTTTTGGGGAGGTCGAATTTGCCAATCCGCAAGTGAATGTCCAATTAACCCTGGATAAGAAGTTTGGTATCTTTTTATTACATTTTAATATCAATGGCAAGGTTTCATTGCCCTGCGATCGATGTGGGGATGATTTTGAGCTGATTATTTGGGATGAATTTGATTTGGTAGTAAAACAAATCGACGATGAGTTGGTGGCCGAAAAATCTGAAGCAGATGCAGAGGTCGCCTATATTGGACGCTCGGAAAGTTTATTGGAAGTGAGTACCTGGATTTATGAATTTATTTTATTAAGTATTCCAATGCAACATATTCATCCGGACAATGAAAGCGGAGGAAGTACTTGCAATCCGGAAGCACTCAAATACTTGATCCAACCCGAATCATCAATTAGCCAGGACTGGAAAGAACAACTTGAACAATTGCAAAATAAAAAAAATAAAAACTAAGCGATATGCCAAATCCTAAACGCAGACACTCGCAGCAAAGAAGTGCAAAACGCCGTACTCACTATAAGGCCAGCGTAGAAACTTTAAGCATCGACAAAACAACCGGTGAAACGCATATGAGGCATCGTGCGCACTGGGTAGAAAATAAATTATTCTACAAAGGTCGTGTGGTGATCGAAAAAGCCGTCAAAGAAGAACCGCAAGAACCTGAGTCTGAAGCTTAATCCACAAAACCTTTTGGGTATGCGATTAGGTCTTGACATTATGGGTGGAGATTTTGCACCTGAACAAAGTTGTTTGGGTGCTTCGTTTTTTTTGGAAAAGTATCCTGACACTCATTTGGTATTATTGGGTGATCAAGCTGCCATTCAGGAGCAAATGAAAGGCAATATGGATGCTTATACCATCGTGGATGCACCCGAAGTAATCGGTATGCATGAACATCCGACCAAAGCAATGAAGGAAAAACAACGATCATCCTTGGTGGTGGGTTTTCAATTATTGGCTCAAGGGGAGATAGATGCATTCGTCAGTGCAGGAAATACCGGTGTCATGCTGGTTGGAGCAGCCCATATCATCAAACCAATAGAAGGTGTTTTAAGGCCAACCATTCCGACCCTCGTTCCGCATGTTGAAGACGGTTACAGTTTGATGTTGGATGTGGGAATCAATGCCGATTGCAAGCCTGAGCATCTCAATCAATTTGCAACCCTGGGTTCTCTATATGCCAAAGACATTCTAGGCGTTGTCAAGCCACGCGTTGCCCTATTGAATATTGGCGAAGAAGAAACCAAAGGCAATATTTTAGCACAGGCAGCCTATCCGTTGTTAAAAGCCAATCCAGCCATTCATTTTATCGGCAATATTGAAGGCAGAGATATTCTCACCAATGCCTGTGATGTAATCGTTTGTGATGGCTTTACAGGAAATATTTTACTCAAATTAGCGGAGTCCCTATATGATGTAGTGAAAATCCGACGAAATATACAGGACGACTTTTTGGCTAAATTTAATCATCAGTTATACGGTGGTGTTCCGGTTTTAGGGGTTAACAAACCCGTAGTCGTCGGACATGGGATTTCTAATGCAGATTCCTTTGTGGGAATGTTGGAAGTTGCCCGAAAAATGGTTCAAACGGATATGTTGGGACATGTTCGTTCTCTCTTGTAATTGATTTAGATCATCAATCTTATTGTGCTATCATCAAATAGGCTTTGCTGGTTATCTCACTGGCGCTTCAAATTTAAGGAAACGTTCATGGGACAGACTCACACGTGCGGGACAGACATTGGACGAAGACGCCGAAGTTGAAGCTGCAAGTGAGAAGTGAAAATCAAGAAAT
>DAIRSC010000047.1:0-12782 GCA_036804585.1 Chitinophagaceae bacterium | reverse complement strand
AGCCAATTATTTTTGATCGTTTTGCAACGGTCTCGATACAGAAAAAGAAGCTTAAAAAGTAATCTATATTTTTATTTGTATTCAGGTGGTCAACACCTTTTCGGTAAAGGCACAAGAGATATTTGGGAAGTGCAAATGTATTGCACATTATAAATATCGGCTGAGGGCAAAAAAATTGATATCTGGCAGGCCCATTTAAAAAGCAGTCCTTGTGCGGCCTTTACCATGTATGATTTTAAACAGGATGGGCGAGCGTTGCGACTCCTGAAAGATTGTGAAGAGTCATATAACCGCATGCAGCGCAAGCTTTATAAAACCTGGCGTTTTCGGGTTGTCGAGAATCAGCTGCTGACGTTTGTATCTAATCCTATTGGTGAGATGATTTATACACTGCGGTTTCAAGGAGATAAAATGATTTGGACCAGCGCAGATGAAACCATAATTTTTCAGCGATTATAATTAAATACAAACAAAGGCTTGTAAATAAGTTGGCGGATTGAAAATCAATTTTGTTTTCACATTTTTGTGATGAATTGCTGTATGTATATTTAGGATGGAAAAAATATCGGAGATATTGAAAATTTGAAAACATGGAATAAGGTGGTTTCGTGGTATGCAGAAAAGATGATGGAACTTCCAATTTATGAGGAAAGTTATAAGATGTTCCGTGAGCTGCTTCATTGTTCTGATGCTAAAATATTGGATATCGGTTGTGGACTAGGTGTGATCAGTGCATATTTACAGCAACAATGCCCAATCTATCAATTGAGTGGAATTGATTTTTCGGCGGAGATGATTTCGCTGGCACAATCACATTTACCACAGGGCCATTTTCAAGTGACGGATTGTCGGCAAATGAATTTTGAAACAGCTTCTTTTGATGGCGTGGTATGTGGTGATTGTATTCCCTATTTAGATTCGGTGGAACTGGAAAATTTCTTCAAGGACATTGCTGTGATGTTGAAAGAAGGAGGAATATTATATGTCAGCTTTTTAGAGGGAGATGAAGAGGCCTCAGGATTTACTAAAGGCAGTACCGGCGATTGGGCTTATTTCTTTTATCATGATCTCAATTGGATCAATCAGCTTACTAAAAGCATTGGATTAAACAAATCAGGACATTAAAAATTGAATGCCTGAAAGCCAATCAGGAAGTTCAATGTCATGCCATATTAATCTTGAAAAAACAAACGAGAGGGCATCAGGCACGATAACGTATGTTAAAACATTTATTTAATACTGATTTAAATTTTCAGGTCCTTACATTTATTGTCATAAAAATCATGAACGCCTGCAAAAGGCACGAATTTTAATTCAATACGACCAAATCAAACACTATGAATAGAAAATTTCTTTACATCATTACGCCTTGTTTTTTGTTTGTGCTTTACATGATGCTCAGCAGCAGCAGCGGAGGTATTAATGGTCAAAGCGTGGCAGGATGTACTTGTCATGGATCGATTTCTAACAATACCCTTGTATCCATAACGGGTTTGCCTGCAGGTGGATATACCAATGGAACAGTTTACCCGATAACCATTTCTGTGACGAATACAGCGCTCGTAGGAACAACTCCATTTGGTTTGAGAGATGGTTTTAATTTAACTGCTACGACAGGCGCTTTTACAGCCATCGCCGGAACAGCCTTAAATGGGGCTACGGAGATTCGGCATACGACTCCAAAGGCACCGGTTTCGGGCACCGCATCCTGGACATTTAACTGGACGGCACCTGCAAGTGGAAATGCAAGCGTCGGATTTTTTGTCTCCGGCAATGCAACAAACGGGAATGGATCAAGTGCAGGTGATCAGTGGAATCAGACCTCCGCGTTTGTGGCCAAAAATGGTGTTCCATTATCTGTATCAGCCTCCGCGCCGAATATTCCTTGTAATGGAGGTAATGCAACCATTACTGCTACGGCTATTGGTGGATCGCCGGCCTATCAGTATCGATTAAATGCAGGTTCATTTCAGTCAGGAAGTACTTTTTCGTCCGTTTTAGCCGGAACCTATACCGTAACGGTAAGAGATGCAACCCTGGCTACGGCTTCAACAGTGATTACCTTAAATCAACCTACTGCCATCACCACTACACCTACTGCCGGAACGATTCTCTGCAATCCAGGAACAACCTCCATTACCGTTGCTGCTTCAGGTGGAACCGGTGCATTTACCTATCGACTCAACACCGGAGCTTATCAGGCCTCCAACACATTTAACTCAGTTGCACCCGGTACCTATACCATCACCGCAAGAGATGCCAATTTATGTACGAAGACATCAACCATTGTAGTTTCTCAACCGGCCGCACTTTTTTTTACCGCACCTGTCCTGACCCAACCAAGTTGTAATGGCTCTACCGGAGCAGCCACGATAAATGCGGTAGGGGGTACTGGAACAAAAACTTACACGATTAATCCTTTAGGCCCGCAAAGTAATACCACCGGCATTTTTAGCAGCCTGACTGGGACTCAAGTTTATACGGTAACTTGTACAGATGCCAATAATTGCACCAAGACGGAAACCTTCACCATTACGCAACCATCCCTGATTACGTTTGGTTCACCCACTATCGTGCAACCGCCTTGTTCAGTCAGTACCGGACAAATTACCCTGATTGCTACAGGTGGCACAGGTGCTAAAACATACACGATTCAACCTCTTGGCCCCCAAAGTAATTCCACCGGCGTATTTACCGGATTAAGCGGACAAGTGTATACCATTACGGCAACGGATGCAAACAATTGTACCAAAACGAGTACGGTGAATCTGGCTTGCATTCCGGTTCCGGCGCTTAGTTTAAAATTATTTTCACAGGGTTATTACGCAGGGGCATCTTTGATGGTTCCCACTCTGAATAATCAAGGCTTGGGAAATCCGCTGAATCAAACAGATACGCTGGAATTAAGTTTGCGCGCTATCACTTCACCTTACAATATCATTTTTCAAGCGAATCAAGTGGTGCAAACCAATGGAACCTTGCTGTGGGATTTACCGCCTGCTGCCAATGGCAACGCTTATTACGTAGTTATCCGACATCGAAACATGCTTGAAACATGGAGTCAAAATCCGATTACCATCAATGGAACCACTACCTACGACTTTAGTATTTCAGCCAATCAGGCATATGGAGGCAATCAGATTGAAATGGAACCAGGAATATTTGCATTTTTTACCGGAGACATCACTCAGGATGGGGTTGTAGATGGTTTGGATTTTGGAGATTGGGAAAATGACAACAATAATTTTGCAGGTGGTTATGTGAGTACCGACTTCAATGGCGATGGTGTTGTTGACGGACTGGACTTCTTAATCTGGGAACCCAACAACAATAATTTTGTCGGGATCATTGCACCATAAATATCGATCAGAAAATCGATCACCGTTTTACTGAATTGTAGTTCAAAAGGAGGGAGTATTCCTTTACTTCGAATTATGCTTTTACAACCTTTTTGGCAGCAAAAAGATCGTTCATACAAGTTTGGATTTCAGGAAATTCAAATCTGAATCCGGCCTCCAGAATTTTATCTGCGCGCACTGAACTACTTTTTAAAACTTCAATCGACATTTCGCCCAATGCCAGTTTGAGCAAAAATGCAGGAACCGGTATACTTAAAACTTTTTTTCCGGATGCACGAATAGCCGATTGAATCAGCACTTTTAAAGATACTGGTGTTGGAGCCACCGCGTTATAAATGCCCTCCTTGCGATAATCTGCAAGAAACAATAAAAGATGACATAAATCTTCTACATGAATCCAACTATAAATCTGATGGCCACCCGAGGGGATTCCGGCTATGCCGAAAGAGAAAGATTTGGTGAGTGCAGGAAGTGCGCCACCTTCTTGTCCCATCACAATTCCAATACGGGCAATGGATACCGGAATATTTAATTGTGCCAAGCGCAAACTGGACTGCTCCCATTGCTGGCAAACCTGTGATAAAAAAGATTGATCGCCGGGATCTGTTTCAAAATGGTGGTTTTTGTCTGCTTCATAGAACCCAATAGCCGATGCGCCCACAAAGTATTGAACGTTGAGTTGTCCACCACGTATAGCCTGATAAAGAGTTTCATTGCTCTGAATACGGCTTAAACGAATTTCTTCTTTTCGCTTTGCTGTCCAGCGTTTATCGGCAACACCGGCACCTGCCAGGTTTATCAGGATACCTTGTTGACACCTAAAATCCGGATCAATGTAAGCAACAGTTGGATCCCAGTAAATATGATTGGATTTCTTGATTTGTTTACGGGTACTCAGTATACTCACCTGATGCCCTCTTCCCTGAAGCAGTTTTTGTAAATGTTGACCCACAAAGCCACTACCCCCTGCAATAATATAATGTGCCATAACAGCGTAAAGATACTTTTACTCTGTGCTCAGGCCACCTTGATTCAATGATAGTGTATCGGATGAAAGAATAGGAGCTGGTCTGGAGACTATCTGTGAAAGTTTCTACCAGCCTTTTGGGGACATAGATATAACATTCAATTCAAAAAAATCGTTTACCGGTATTATTCAGATTGGATTGACTAATTTTGATTAAATTCTTCTCATTGATGCGCATATATTGTTTTATATTCTTCATTTTCAACTTGTCTGTTTCTTATGCGCAAAAAGCCACCCTGACAGATGCTTCAGAATTCAATATTCGTTGGGATGATTTTTATATTCTTGGAAAATGGAAAAATTGGACAGCCGTTTATCTGCGCAATGGGAATGAATATAAACTACTTTGTTTTGATCAACAGGGCCATAAAGTCAAACAATTTATCCTCAACGAATTGCAGGACGAATGCGAGGAAGTCAGGCTAACACCTTCGGGGGAATCCATCTCTATCAGCTGGGAAAAAATAGAACAAAAAAAGAAAACGGTCTACGTTTCCCGCATCGATGAGAACGGACGGATGCAACCTGCAAAAGAGGTTTTTTCGGTCCCCCATGGCAACTTTCGAAGAATCAATCTTCAATATGGCGTAAGTCCGGATAAAAACTATCAGGTTGTTTTTTGTGAAAGCAGGGAGGATGATATGCATGTATTAAAGGCATGTATTTTGGGTGCAGAATTGAGCGTGAAAAAGAATGTGGAACAGAAAATCAGCGAAAAGGATTTTACATTAACTGAAAAAGTATTCATCAGTAATTCGGGTCATGTTTATTTACTGGCTTCCGAAACGCCAAATCAAAAAGGAGCCATGGAAGGACTGCGTTTATTGTCGTGCAAAAATGCTGAGCAGTCCTTTATGTCGTACGAGATACCATTGAACAAGCACCATGTGAGTCAGATTCAATTGTCCCAGGATCCCCAAAATGCCAATTTGTATATCTGCGGCTATTATGGAGATGGAAAATACAGTTCTCCCAAAGGCTTATTCTTTTCTGTTTTTAATGAAGAACAGCAAGCTCCGACTATCAGCCATTTCACGCCTATAGCCATGCAGGTAACCGGATATAAAGCGGATTTGAGAGACATGAAAATTAAGCATGTTTCAATCAAGCAGGATGGCGGTATAGAAATTGCTGCAGAAAGAACCTATCAGAATATTCGGACGCTGGTTAGTCAGAATCCGGCCATGACGACCTCCATGGTTCCAATGCCTGAATCAACCCGTTCGGTCAATGAATTTTATTATGATGAGATTGCTGTGTTTAATATAAAACTAGATGGTACCTTGCTATGGAATCAGATTATTCTGAAGGAGCAAATGACTACGGAAGATGCAGGAATATATTCTTCATTTGGTTTGTTGGAATATCCCAAAGGGAAAATATTTGTGTTCAACGATTTTAGTAGTAAAAAATCACGACTCATTGCGGCTTATTTATCAGCCAAAGGAGATCATCAAATGAAAGAACTACCTGTGTCCAATGTGGATTCGGATTGGGATTTATTGCCTCGTTCGTCGATACAAACCGGCAAAACAGAAATTTGGATTCCGGCATTGCAGAAAGGCTATATTTGTTTCCTTAAATTAGCTTATTAGTTTTTGCCCCGTGTTGAATGTCTTTAAACGAAATGATGCCCTGTCTTTTGTGGCCTTGGTACTGTTGGCCATGGTTCTAAAAGTACATCTGCTGATGTATCCACCTGCGTGGTCGTCTTTGCAGGGGTTTATGAAAGCGACTTTATTTAATTTTCCGGGAATCGAAGCTTTTTATCAATCTAATCCAATTGCCTGGATACTTTTATCGGCATTGATTCAAACCATTTTTGCGGTCTATTTGAACTTCACGCTTATCCGGCAAAAACTTTTTCAGCAAAAGACTTTAGTTCCGGCAGCGGTATTCTTGATTTATTCTGCGATGGTTCCGGCCTGTAATATTTTGAGTGTGGCGTATATCTCCGGCATGCTCATATTTATTGCTTTTTCGCTCAGCATGGATTTGTATCAAATGCAGGATGCTCGTTCCCGTGTATACAATATTGGCATTTTTGCAGCACTTGGCACTTTGTTCTTTTTTCCATCTGTATTATTCTTTTTGTTGTTTCTGGTGATGATTTTAATTCTTCGTTCTGCCAATTTAAAGGATATGGTCGCCTTTGTATTGGGTTATCTCACCCCTGTTTATTTTGCATTCGGTATCCGGTTTTTATTACAGAAAAAGAATACCCATTTTTATTTTTACAAACACCTACAATTACCCCTTCAAGTGAGTACCTTTTTGTATTTTGGAGTCATTACACTTATTTCAATTCTGTTGTTGGTGTATGCGGCCTATTTAAACAATCATGCCGGTTATCGGATACCCATAGGCGTGAAGAAAAAATGGAATACGGTCTTCTGGTATTTTTTTATGGCGGCCTTGGCAGGCGTTTTCGCACCTGAATTTCCGGCTTATACTTGGATAGTCGCCATCATTCCTTTTAGCATAATATTAAGCCAGTGCTTCCTGAACAATCTGGAAAAATATAATACCTTTACCTTCTATTTTTTTCTGCTTGCAGTATTTGGTATTCAGTGGTTTCTAAATAGTTAGCGCCAAAATATATCTTTTGCTTGCCAAGTATCTTGAAACAAACACAATATGAAATTTGGTATAGTTATATTTCCCGGTTCGAATTGCGATAAAGACATGGAAAACGCCTTGCGCGAAGACCTTGGTCAAGACGTTGTGATGTTATGGCATAAAGATGATCAATTACCGGGTTTTGGTCCGGAAGATTGTATCGTGCTACCGGGCGGATTTTCTTACGGAGATTATTTGCGTTGCGGCGCTCTGGCCCGTTTTAGTCCAATGATGGAACAAGTGATTGCCCATGCCAAACGCGGAGGAAAAGTATTGGGCGTTTGTAATGGTTTTCAAATATTGTGTGAAGCAGGATTGCTACCGGGAGCATTATTACTCAATGACCATCAGCTTTTTAATTGTAAAAATGTATACATCAAAAGCGAGAATAACTTGGCGCCTATTTCTAAAGATTGTGTAGGAGAGCCCATCTGTATTCCGGTAGCGCATGGCGAGGGCCGATATTATGCAGATGCCGCTACAATCAGGCAACTCGAAAAAAATAACCAAGTGATTTTTAAGTATTGCGATGCACAGGGCATGATTGGTGAAGGAAACCCCAATGGTGCAACCAATCACATTGCCGGTATTTGTAACGAAGGCCGGAATGTATTTGGCATGATGCCTCATCCTGAACGTGCTTGCTCCTCTGTATTGGGAAATACGGACGGACTCAAAATTTTTAAAAGTCTGATTTTAAATTAAACGGCCTTACCCCGTATCAGGTAACACAGGCGTATGAAGTTTTTAATGACAATTTATTGGGTGTTTATGACTGTTATTTTCAGTCATGCCCAAACCGAAACTTTACCCATCAAATGGTCCTTTCGGGCGGAACCGGAAAAAGAAGCCGGCGTTTACACCATTTATGCAACGGCTATGATTGAAGCCGGATGGCATGTATTTGCGCCTATTCCGGGAGGAGATGGATTATTGATACCCACACAAATTACCCTTAATCAACCTGAATTGTATCGTGATTTAGGAAACCTTCAGGCAGAAGGAAAAGAGATTCATCAGGAAATGGATGGCGTTGGGATAGTTCATTTTTTTGAAAAACAAGTGACCTTAAAAATGGCTGTTCATACAGACAAAACAAAAGTGTTCAAAGGATTTATCACTTTTCAGTTATGTAACGAAAAGATGTGCCTGCCTCCTTCGGATCAGTCTTTTGAAATTAAATTATAACCCAAGTTGTTAAATAGGAATTCATGAAATTAATGAAATTGTTTTTGGTGCTCATGCTACTAAGCAGCATCGGGGCGAGTGCCCAGATTATAGCTGATCCAACCACCTGGTCTTTTGAAGCTAAAAAAATCAAAGACAATGATTATGAGCTACGAATTCATTGTAAACTCAAGCCGGAATGGCATTTGTGGAGTATTGATCCGGGGGGTGATGGTATGCTGGTTCCACCAACTTTTACCTTTGAAAAAAATCCGGATGTTCAAATAGTTGGAAAAATTCAGGAGAAAGGGAAACGCATCGATCAGGATTTTCCCGGCGTGGATGGAATTACACATTTTTATGAAAATGCAGTCTCCTATACACTGCGTATTAAAGTAAAAAAGAATACTACCCTGAGAGGGAATATAAATTATCAAACTTGTGATCATGCGCAATGCTTATCACCTAAAGACAAATCTTTCTCCGTAAATATTACCGATGCTGTAGCCGATGCCGTGACAGATACAACGCAGAAACAAAATGATACAACAGGAATTGCACAGGCACCATCTGTCGAAAATCACGATACGCCGATTGTTTCTGCTGCACCGGATTCTCCTTTGAGTAAAACCGAAGCCAATACGCCTGTACAGGAAGTGAAGCCTGAGCGAAGTAACCTGATGCTTTTATTGGAGGGTATGGGAGGAGGACTTTTAGCCATCATCACACCTTGTGTATTTGCGATGTTACCAATGACCGTCAGTTTTTTTATCAAACGTACTAAGGACCGTGCATCCGGTATAAAGGTGGCCTTGCAGTACAGTTTGAGTATTGTGATCATTTTTGCTTTGCTGGGACTTTTGCTCACTTTTGTCAACAATAAAAATATCCTTTATGAGATATCTTCTCATTGGGTAACCAATGTATTCTTCTTTGTCGTGTTTGTGATTTTCGGTGTAGCCTTTTTGGGTGCCTTTGAAATTACCCTTCCGGCAAGGTGGTCTACCTTCACAGATAGTAAAGCCAATATGAACAGTTGGAGTGGCATTTTCTTCATGGCTCTCACATTGGCCATTGTGTCATTTTCCTGCACGGCTCCTTTTATTGGCGGTTTGATTTCAGAGATTTCTAAAGGGCAAAAAATAGGACCGCTATTTGGATTTACCGGTTTTGGATTGGGACTTGCACTACCCTTTACTCTTTTTGCTATTTTTCCACAGTTGCTGACTGCACTCACTAAACAAGGTGGATGGCTTAATGCCGTAAAAGTGACATTTGGATTTATAGAACTTGCTTTGGCTTTTAAATTTTTAAGCAATGCTGATTTGCAAATGGGTTGGCGTTTATTGGATCGTGAAATATTTATTGCAATCTGGATCGTGATAGCCTTAGCTCTTGCAATGTATTTGCTTGGTATGATACGTTTTAGTCATGACAGCGAAATGCCCAAAAACGACTGGGGCTTACCTTATCTCACGGTTACCCGATTAAGTTTTGCGCTCATTGCGTTGTTTACCGCATTTTATATGTTACCCGGCATGTGGGGTGCGCCTTTAAATGGTTTGGGTGCATTTGTTCCTCCAATGGGAACCCAGGATTTTGTTTTAAGTGGCAACAGTGGGGGAGGAGCTGGTTCTGAAGAGAAGCATGAAAATAAAAATAAGTATGCTTCTTCCTTTGCTATCTATGAGCCGGAAGTGGTGAAGAAGCATGGCATGAATACTTACTTTGATTATCAGGAAGCGTTGAAAGCCTCGAAGGAGCAGCACAAACCCATCATGCTCGACTTTACCGGAATTACCTGCGTGAACTGTCGGAAAATGGAAACGGAAGTTTGGAGTGATGAAGCTGTGTTTCAAAGAATGAAGGAAAAGTTTATCGTGGTTTCATTGTTTTGTGATGCTACCAATATTCCAATTCCAGAAAGTGAGTGGTATGAATCGGCATTTTTAGGCAGTACCGTAAAGTCTTTAGGTCAAAGGAATGCAGATATTCAGGCAACAAAATATAATTCCAATACCCAACCTTATTATTTTTTCATCGACGAAAATGAAAAATTATTGGCAGAGGGTGGATATGGTTATGATCCAAGTGCTGCTAAGTTTATTGCACATTTAGATAAGGTGCTGGAAAAATATCAACAACAAAAGAAACCTTAATTCTTTTTTCGAAATGCTTGCATAGCATCAGCAATCGTGCGGTCATTACTCAAACGTGGTACTTTATTTTGACCGCCTAGTTTGCCAATCGATTTCATGTATAGAATAAAGGCGTCCTTGTGAAGAACCTGAATCTTTAATCTGGACAAAATGTTTCCTTTTCGCAGGTCTTCGTAATAAATATTTTTATTCCGCAGTCCCTGATCGATTTCTTCGGCAAATTTTTCTAAGTCTTCCGGTATGTTTTCAAAAGCCACCAGCCATTCATGGCAACTGTTTTCATCTCCCTGTCCGGCAATTAGAGGAGCCACGCTATATTCAATGGTTTTAACGGAATATTTTTCGCACGCATTTTTCATGGCATATTCTACTTCTTCCGCAATGACATGTTCACCAAAAGCCGAAATAAAATGTTTGATGCGTCCGGTAACGACAATGCGGTATGGATCTAAGGATACAAATTTTATCGTATCTCCAATATTATAAGCCCATAGTCCGGCATTGCTACTGATGATTAAGGCATAATTCACACCTTTTTCTACCTGATGTAAAGTAAGTCGGGTGGGTTTCTCATTAAAAATTTCGGCAGCAGGAACAAATTCGAAAAACATACCCGCCCATGTATTCAACAGGAGGCCTTCATTCTTGCGGGTATCCTGAAAGGCAAAAAAACCTTCACTAGCCGGAAATGTTTCGATGCAATCGATGGATGAACCGATGGTCTCGAACAATTTAGATCGATAAGGTTCAAAATTAACGCCTCCATGTACAATGAGCGATAAATTCGGAAAAAGATCTTTGATAGATTTTCCACTTCGCTCAAGCAGTCGGTCGAAATACATTTGCATCCAGGGTGGAATACCACTGATCAAGGTCATGTTTCGTTGTATGGTTTCGTTCACGATAGCATCCAGTTTTGTTTCCCAATCTTCAATGCAGTTGGTTGCATAAGTGGGTAATTGGTTTTTGCGCAAATAACCGGGCACATGATGATTAACTATTCCGCGAAAGCGCCAACTTAAAATGCCATTAACGTGTTCCAATTCCGGTGATCCTGATAAAAAAATCATCTGACCATCCACAAAAGAAGCATTTCCTGTTTCGGCGATATAACATAAGAGGGCGTTGCGGGCTGCCTGGATATGTGCCGGCATGCTTTCTCTGGAGATAGGGATGTATTTGGCGCCGCTGGTAGTACCACTAGTTTTGGCAAAATAAAGAGGTTTGCCCGGCCATAATATATTCGGGTTACCATGTTTTGCCAATTGGTCATAATTTCTGAATTGCTCGTAATCCCTGATTGGAACGGCGTCCTGAAAATCCTTAACTTGGTTTACTTGGCTGAAACGATGATCTGAACCAAATTGGGTATTCTGTGCACTGCGAATCAGTTGATTTAAAATCGCAGCCTGGTTGGCCACGGCATTCCGCATATGAAGTTGAACTTGTTTAGAAATATACCGGGCAAAAGGTTTTGCGATTACCGACTTCAGACTCATGAGTTACAAAAGTAAGTAAAGCGAATGACCTTGCGGCAAGTTTCATCCTTCCTGGAGGGGTTTAAAAAGCTTAAAAAATAAAAAATACGACAATTTACAGGAAAAATGTGTTAAAACAGGCCCGTATTAGCTTTAAATTGCATTTGTCCCTTGGAAATAATAAAAACTACCTTTACATTTGCACTCCCAAAAATAAATCAAGAGTTATGTTCGCGATTGTAGATATAGCAGGCCAGCAATTCAAAGTTAAGCAAAATGATAGCTTATTTGTACACCGTTTACAAGGTAATCCCGGTGATTCTGTACAGCCAAAAGTATTGATGACTTCCAACGGTGGTTCGCTCAACATGAATGGTTCTGTTCAGGCAGAAATCATGGAACACCTTCAAGGTGATAAGGTGATTACCTTTCATAAGAAACGTCGTAAAGGTTATACCAAAAAGATTGGACACCGTGAGGCTTTGACAAAAATCAGAATCACTTCATTGGCATAATTCAAAATAATTACTTTTAAAAAAAATTATCATGGCACATAAGAAAGGTGAAGGTAGTGTAAAGAACGGACGCGATTCTCGCAGCAAGCGATTGGGCGTAAAATTATTTGGCGGACAAGCAGCTATTGCAGGCAATATTATCGTTCGTCAACGTGGAACAGTTTATCATCCAGGTGAAAATGTTGGTCAGGGAAAAGACTTTACTTTATTCGCTTTGAATGATGGAACCGTAACATTCCGAAAGACGAAACAAAAAACTGTTATTTCTGTTTTGTAATTACAAATATTTATATATATATTTGTAGCCATAAAGTTCTTTTTATTTACTAACCTTAAAATTCAAAAAAAATGGCAACAGCTAAAAAAGCAGCTCCAAAAAAAGCAGCAGCTACAAAAAAAGCAGCTACAAAAAATTCAACTAATAATAAAGAAAAAAAAAAAAACAAGAAAACAAAAAA
>DAIRSC010000046.1:0-12804 GCA_036804585.1 Chitinophagaceae bacterium | reverse complement strand
AGTGATTTGACAAATTGCTGTGCATTTAAAAAAGCGAAATTCACCCCTGAATGTACTGATATCAAATACTTTCACATTAAACAGCAGCACCTAAGTACAACTTATCTTCATGGGTTTCAATACTGTTGACATCATATACGGGGTGTTTATAGGTATAGGTTCGGATAAATCAAGTGGTTTCATATTGCGATCGGTTCCTACAAACATTGAGTGTTTTATGTTATGTCGCCTTGTTTTTTAAGTGAAAATTTGTTTTCAGTTTGTAAAAGGATATTTTTATCCGGTAATCGATTTTTTACGAACGGTCAAGGAATCATAAAGCTGATTTTCAGGCAATGGCCACAAGAATCTGTGTAATTCTCTGCTATATTTGCTGCCGTCATGAAGATTGCAGTCAATGCGAGGTTTTTGCTCAAAGGGAAACTGGAAGGAATTGGATGGTTTACCCACGAAATCATCCGCAGGGTTGTGAATATGCATCCTGAACATCAATTTATTTTTTTCTTCGACCGGCCATTTGATTCTTCGTTTTTATACGCGAAGAATGTAGAAGCAGTGATTCTAAATCCACCGGCTCGCCACCCTTTTTTATGGTGGATTTGGTTCGAGTGGGCCATTCCCCGTGCACTCAAAAAATATCAGGCGGATATGTTTATTTCAACGGATGGTTTTTTGAGTTTAAGGACCCAAACACCGACCTTGTTGGTGATGCACGATTTGGCATTTGAACATTTTCCCGAACACTTGCCGCTTAAATTTCGATGGTATTTGAGGCGATTTTCACCGAAGTTCGCCAAACGAGCCAATCGAATTGTTGCTGTTTCGGATTTTACGCGGAACGATATTGTGTCCACTTACGGCATAGAGTACTCCAAAGTTGATGTGATTTTTAACGGAGCCAATGCTCATTATAAACCACTAGACTTCGACGAAAAAACGAAAATTCAGACTAAGTATGCCAAAGGTACCGAGTATTTTGTTTTTGCAGGTGCCTTGCATCCCCGTAAGAATGTGGTCAATTTACTGGAAGCATTTACCATTTTTAAAAAGAAACAACGTAGCAATATGAAATTGCTGATCATCGGAAGGTATGCCTGGAATGCCGGAGAAATAGAAACAAAAATCTCCAATCATCCTTTTAAAGAAGATGTGATTCGATACGATTATATGCAGGTAGAAGAACTCAGTAAAGTGATCGGTGCTGCATACGGATTGGTTTTTGTTTCACTCTTTGAAGGCTTTGGAATACCTGTTTTGGAGGCTTTAAAGTGTCGAATTCCTGTGATTGCATCCGACGCTACATCGATTCCTGAAGTAGCTGGTGAAGCTGCTTTGTACGCTAATCCAATAGATGTGCAGGATATTGCCGAAAAAATGTGTTTGTTTTACAAAGATGAACATCGTCGGAATCAACTCATTCATGCCTGTGATGCTCAGGCGGCCAAATTTGATTGGGATCGAAGTGCAGAACAATTTTATCAAAGTATATTATCGACCCTAAAATAAACGGTCAGGGATTTATTTTTAATGAGGTCTGATCCTTGAACGATTTTCACATATCCATTTTACGGGCAATAAAATTGATTCCAAAAAAGAAATACTTTTTTAAGAATGTAAATTGGATTTGTGATTCGCGCCGTGCCATTTGTGCGGCATTTCGCTCCTTATATAAAGCAGGCGGGAATATCCGGATGAATTCGGTGCTTTCAGGTATGATTTTTAACTGGTGCCTCAATAATAGTTCAGTCCATTTGTCGATACTTCGGATGTTTTCATTCCCCATCGTGATTTCCTTTTGAAGGGTTTCATCCCAAAAGGTAATGATCCGGCGATTGCCTCGTTGTTTATAAAGTTTAAGGTTTTGCACGATATTGGATCCATTTTCTTCAACGCCGATTAAAATGCCATGGTGTCCTAGAACTTGACGAAAAGTATTCAGGGCCTGATCAATGGGTTCCAAATGATGTAAGGTGTCTTGCAGGATGATGATATCGATGGAATTTTTTTCAGGACTTTGGTCCATGACATTTTCATAGCCGGCCTGAAACAATTCACTGTTTCCATATGCCGACCAATATTTTTTACGCTGTTCGATAAAGGGCCAGTAAAACTCCAGGGTGGTTCCGTAGCTGGCAATCCCATTCATCGCCAAAAAAAGACAGGTGGTTCCGTATCCACAACCACAATCCCATATTTTGGGATGTTTGATGCCGGCTGCAATTTGTTGGCGAACTTGATGTTCGATATAATTGAGGCGCTGAATAAAATAGCTTTTACGGAACTCCAATTTACCGGGATCGTCGTGGAATTTATAATAATGATACAACTCGGGAAGTTCCTTGAGTTCTGTCAAAAAAAGGTCAAAAAATGTATCGGTTTGCATCATGCTACGTAAGCCCCAAAACATCGGGGGGTGTAATATTACGATGAATTTGAACAAAAAAAAATCCGCTCAATTGAAGGTTTCTTGAGTCCGGTACGTTACATTTGAGTCCCACAAAATCGATGTCCACGTTCGTTTCATACAATATTAAAATTGATCAGTTTGAAGGCCCTTTTGACTTATTGCTGTTTTTTATTGAACGCGATGAAATAGATATTTATAACATCCCCATTTTCTCGATCACCAACGAGTTTCTCGACTACATTCAAAAGTTGGATGAGCTAAATATTGAGATGGCGAGTGAGTTTATCTTATTTGCCTCAACATTGATGCGGATTAAGGCTAAAATGCTTCTGCCCAGAAAAGAGGTGGATGAGTTTGGAAATGAAATTGATCCTCGTAAGGAATTGATTGATAAGATTTTGGAATACAAGCGTTTCAAAGAATCCGCAGAGGATATGAAGATGATGGAAGCAGAGCGCTTACTGCAATTCAAACGGGGGAATATGCTCAAAGAGTTGGCCGATATTGGTGAGACTATGAGCGAAGGCACCGAAATTCAATCGGTTACATTGTTTAAACTTTTCCAGAATTACGAAAAAGTGATGAAGCGCATGCAGGATCGCCTGATTAAGCCTCAGCACGTAGTGGTTAAGTACAACTATTCCATGGAAGGGCAGCGATCCTTCCTGTTAGATTGGGCGCTCCGCGAGAAAAAAATTGCTTTTGAACGAATTTTTCAATCTTGCGAAACACGTATCCACGCTATTTTTAATTTCCTGGCTTTGTTGGAGTTGGTTCAACAGAAATATCTGAGTATCATGGTAGGTGAAGGGCGTAATAATTTTATACTTGAATGGAATGATGACCGACCAGAAGATATCATTATCCCGCTCCCTGAGCAGAAATAAGTTCTCCTTAAAATAAGGGTTTCAATTTTTCTTTATAACTTTTGGATTTGAACAA
Source organism: Chitinophagaceae bacterium (assembly GCA_036804585.1). Classification (GTDB taxonomy): domain Bacteria; phylum Bacteroidota; class Bacteroidia; order Chitinophagales; family Chitinophagaceae; genus OLB11. The sequence continues at coordinate 9,455 of DAIRSC010000046.1, read as the reverse complement.
ATAATACAAATTTGAAAGAATTTAAGGATTGCTGGTAAAATACCGAAAAAATTTAATGGCACCATATCGACCATACTATATTTTAAGAACATTGGCGATGAGGTTGACCTGTTCCGCACTTGCGGGACCATCCCATGAACGCTTCCTTAAATTTGAAGCGCCGGTGAGATAACCAGCAGCCCCCAATTAGTTGTTCACCACTTTGTGGGATGGGGCAGAGCACAAATTTTTTATCCAAGGATGCAAGGTTTTGCCGTTGTGAATCAAATAAAAAGGGATCCCCTTTATGCCTTCAATGTACACATAACGTTCTTGAGCAAACAGTGTTTGGGTGATTGAAAAGAAACAGAATAAAAATAAATACTTGATCTGCATCTTTATTGGAATAATATTAAATCTTGTCCCTTCTCAACGGCTTGTTTTTCGGTAACAGGTATAGATTTAATCACGACATCGGTATGAGCCTTAAATACATTCTCCATTTTCATTGCTTCTAAAATAAGTAAGGGCTCTCCGGCGCTTACCGCTTGCCCGGGTTCAACTAAAATTCGTAACACCAGGCCGGGCATGGGTGCTTTTAGTTGATTAACTTTTTTATGTTTTTCAATTTTCAAGCCAACTTTCTCCAGCAGCAAATCGACGGGTTCCTGAATTTGGACAAGAACTTTTTGGCCTTTAATTCGGATCGTAATTTGTTTGTTTTCGGTATCCAGTTTAACCAAGTCCGCTTCATGAGATACACCATCAATTTCGCAATGAAAACTTCCGCTTTGTTTTTCCAAGAAGTTTAAATGTCCTTCATGGCCATTCAACTGATATTTTCCATCCTTTACCTGAATGTCAAACGAGTGTTCTCCTATGTTGGTTCGATGCATATTTCTTGAATTTAAAACATCACGCTTTTAGCTAAGGTCTGTACTTCTTTTTCCAAGCCGGCAGCTAATTCAGGCATGCCGTTCATTTTAGCTTCATTGGCTAAAAAGTTCAGGGCCGTGAGACTGAATTGTAAATCATCTTGTTTGAACTTTTGATGGTCTGCTTTCAAGGTGGCAACGTATTGAATATCTTCTTTGACAAATTTTAATAACTTGTCCGTGATTTTCTTAGAAATTTCTATGCTGCCAGCTTTGATTGCAGCATCGGCCATCAAAATCATGGTACGGTCTTCTTGTGTAATCATGACCGGATACGAACTTTCTGAAATTGATTTTAAAACTTTTTCAATCACTTTAATGGCATCTCCCTTTCGATTTAACCGCACTAAATTATCTGCTAATTGAACAGCAAGAATACGTGGGGTATTCAACATTCGGCGGTTTGTTTGATCGTAATGAATTCCTTGTTGATCAGCATTTCCAAACTCAAATTTGTTCATGATGAGGTCCATGCATTTTTCGGTATTCACACGCAATGGTGTATTGGGTGTGGAACCTGGGGTGCGAATAGGAACAAGTTTGAAGGCCAGTCCTTCTAATTGTAAATACTCCTGCAAGCCTTCGTAATGATCCGGATCAATGGAGTTGGCAAAATAAATCGGACGTTTCCAGGCATTGGCGGCAAGGATATTTAGAATCGCTAAATCATTTTTATAGGCCACATTATTCGGCAGGGTAAACTGTACAATATCCGCAATGGTGGATGTATCGTTAGCCGGAAGTACTTTGTTTTGCGCAATCAGATTTTTATCAACCGGGATGAAGAAATTTTTAGTCGGGAAATAATTAGATGCGCTGCCATCCATGGTTGGGAGGGTTGCACCACTGGCATCACTACCAATAAATTCCAAAATTTCTCGCAGATTAACGGCTTTGTCCTGAGCAATAGATTTGTTATCCAGGTATTGAATATAGTTTCGTTTTTCACCACGATATTGTTCCGGTTTCCAGATTAACGGTACCGGTGCTGCATCATTCACTTTATAACTTAATTGGTCGATATACCAATCAATTCCCAGTAGACTAATATTAATCAGTCGAACATCCGTTCGAATTCCTTCCACCTCTTGAGCATACCACAACGGATACGTGTCATTATCTCCTTCGGTAAAAAGAATGGCGTTTGGTTCACAGCTATTCAGATAATTTTTTGCACTGGCCAGGGCAAGTGTTTTGCGCGAACGATCATGGTCGTCCCATTCCTTAATGGCCATCAGAACTGGCACTGCTGACAAACACAACACTGTAGCAATGGCCGGGGACATATTTCCCAAATTTAATTTCTTCAACCAATCACTCACCATCATAACCCCTAATCCAATCCAAATCGCAAACGCATAGGTCGCTCCGGCATAGGCATAATCTCTTTCACGTGGTTGAAGCGGAGTGTTGTTTAGATAAATGACAATGGCCAAACCGGTAAAGAAGAATAGCAGGGTAACAATGAAGGCATTGCGTTTGTCGTTTTGGAAATGGAAAATCAAGCCAAGTAGTCCGAGTATGAAAGGCAGGAAGTACAATTCATTCCGGGCTCTGTTGTTACGGAATCCTTCGGGCATTTTGTCTAAATCACCTACACGTTTTTTATCTAAAAATTTGATACCTGAAACCCAATTTCCGGTATGAGGTTCCCCCATGATATTTTGAAAATCATTCTGTCGACCAATATAGTTCCAACAGAAATAACGCCACCACATTTGGTTGACCTGATAGCCCAGGAAAAACTTGATGTTATCGCTGCTGCTTGGGCCATCGCTTTCGCTCAAGCCTAAATAATTGCGGTAATAGCTGGCATGGCTGGGGTCATTGCCGTCCCAAATACGTGGGAAGAATCGAACATCCCCCGACTCATAGGTGTATTCATCTTTTTTCTCACCCAATTCAACATAGTTTTTAGGTCCTTTCCAGTATTCCATATGGCCGTCTTTCATGCCGTTTGGTTTCGAATTATAATCAGGGCCGGTGAGTAAAGGCACCTTGCCATATTGTTCACGTTGGAGGTATTTAATCAAGGTAATGGCATTGTCCGGATTTGTCATATCAATCGGCACATCTGCATTGGAACGGATAATGGTTTGAAAAAATGTTGAGTAACCAATCAGGATAAATACAAAGCTTAAGGTTCCGAGGTGTAGGAAATAATGACTTTTTCTTTTGGCAAATCGCAGGATAAAAAAGGCGGCAACTCCTAATGAGATAATTGTGAAAAAGACGCCACTATTAAATGGCAAGCCAAAATTATTCACAAAAAGGATGTCCATTTCTTTGGCTATAATCGGAACAGCCTCAATAACTCCATATTGTACCGCTCCGGTGATGATACAACCGATTAAAAATGCCCAGAGCGTTCCCATTCGGCTGTAAGGATATTTTTTGAAGTAATAAACCATTACGATAGCCGGGATGGTTAAGAGGTTTAGTAAGTGTACTCCGATGGATAAGCCCATCAAAAAGGCAATAAACACGACCCAACGGTCGGCATAAGTATCATTATCGTTGCTAAGTTTATCCTCCCATTTCAGAATTGCCCAGAAAACGAGGGCAGTTAAGAAGGACGACATCGCGTAAACTTCACCTTCCACAGCTGAAAACCAGAAAGTATCAGAAAAGGTGTAAGCCAAAGCACCAACAATACCGGCACCCATGATTTTGATCAAATTGCTTTGGTCAATTTCAGCTTGGGTATTGACCAATATCCTTTTGGCAAAGTGGGTGATGGTCCAGAATAAAAACAAAATGGTCGCTCCACTGGAAACAGCTGAAAGGGTATTGACCGCTAAGGCGGCATTTTTAATCCCAAAAATCATCACAAAAAAACGACCAATCATTAAAAATAGGGGAGCACCCGGTGAATGCACAACCTCAAGTTTAGCCGCTCCTGAGATAAATTCTCCACAATCCCAGAAACTGACTGTGGCTTCTTTGGTCATCATATACACCGTTGTGGCAATGATGCCAACAATCCATCCTATGATATTATTGATTTTATTATAACTCATACATTCTGATTAAGGGACAAATATAGAAAAATGCATCAAAGGTTAAGGGTTTGTTGTTCGTTAAAATAATTGAAAGGTTGGTTTGTGCACAAGATTGTCAATCAAACATCTTTTCGGTGGTTTTTCTTACTTAGTCGCATTGTTGCCTGTGCTTTTTTTTTAAAAAGGATTAATCGAGTAAATTTGCGACTTAAATGGTTTAAACATCCCGAAAATGGCCTGAGAATGCCAGCTTTTACGATGATTTTGATTTTCAAACAATCGCATTTACAAATTTTTAAATATTAAAAATGAAAAAACGTTACTACTCAATCCTATTTCTTGCTGCGCTTTTCTTTGGCTTTCAAGGCGTCATGGCCCAGGCCAATAACTACAACTGTGTCATCAAAAATGTGAATCAGGTATCCAATACGGAATTGGATTTTGATATTTGGCTTGAATGGACGGGCACCAATACAGCTTATTTCGCACAATTGGAAGCAGGAGTTAATTTCAACTATGCTGGAATTGACAATGGGGGAACTTTGAGCGGTTCGTTTGTGCCAGGTTCTGCTGATCCCGGTTTACCCGCAGCACAGCAGGGTCCTAATTTGTGTGAAATCAACGCAGCGAGTCTTCAGTTCCGTTTTTCAACTCCTTCAATATCTCCAAATACCTCTGCGCTTCTGATCCCGGGAGCTCCGGGTATTCGAATTGCTACCTTACGCATTACGAATACCGTTTCTTTCACGGCAGGATCTACGCCTAATTTAGCATGGAGTTTTACGCCTACTTCTGCTACAACAACAAGGTCACGTATCAGTGCTTATGTCAATACTTCTACCATTCCGAGTGGATTGGTTATCCAAGCCGGTCATAGTGTGAATGGCAATCCGGTTCTGAGTAATACGCTACCGGTTAGTTTAAGTCAATTTAAAGGGCATACGACCTCATTGGCGGATGTTTTAAGTTGGACTACTTTCTCGGAAAGAAATAATGCATGGTTTGAATTGGAAAGTTCTTTAGATGGCTTGAATTTCCAAACTTTAGCCCGTGTGAATAGCAAAGCGCCTGAAGGGAATAGTGATTTGTCGCTAGAATATATCTATGAAAATACGGCGATCCAACAAGGCCCCACTTATTACCGTTTACGTCAGGTGGATATCGATGGTTCTGCAGTAATTGTTTCTCAGGTGATTCGTTTGGAGCGTAGTTCAATTCAATCAGTAAGATGTTTCCCTAATCCGGTTGTAAATAGAGCACAAATTGAAATGATTGCTCATAAGGCCGCTCAGTTTCAATTCATATTGATGAATATGCAGGGGCAAATCATGTTGAATCGTAAGGTGCAATTAAATGAAGGAATTAATCTTATTTCAATACCAATGGATCATTTACCGGCATCTAATTATGTGCTTAATATCTATTCCGGTCAAGCATCTATTGGTCAAATACAATTGATTAAAGCAGGCATGTAATAGAAAATGGGTATCAACTTTGACTGAAGCTTGCAATCTGAATGATAAAAAATGGGACCTTCAAAGTCCCATTTTTTTGGGCCATTACACCGCGATTTATTCATCCAGTAAGGCAATGCATTTTAATTCGATTGCAATGGGGCTCGGCAGGCTGTTAATTTCAACGGTTGTTCTACAAGGCTGTGCCGTTTGGAAATACTCAGCATATAATTTGTTATAGGTTTGGAAATCTCGTTTCATATTGACCAGAAAAACAGTCACATCCAATAACTGTTCCCACTTTCCACCGCTTTCTTCTAAAACGATTCTAACATTATCAAAAACACTACGGCATTGTGCTTCAAAATCAAATTCAAGATAGTTTCCATATTTATCCAATTTTAATCCCGGTATTTCATCTTTACCTGGTTTGCGGGGGCCAATGCCCGAAAGGAAAAGTAATTTCCCTGCTTTGCGTGCATGGGGGTAGGCACCTACAGGGGCGGGTGCTTTTTGGGTGGAAATGATATCGCTCATTTGTTTAAATTTTCAAAAGGTGAAGATATAAAAAAAGGGTCGATTCTTTTTTGAAACGACCCTGATTACTGAGAAGGAATAAGTTAACTGCAACCTGTGGTAGTTCCGCAATTCGGACACATATAGCAGGTGCCGTTGCGCATGGTGATATTTCCACAGCCGCGACAGAAAGGCGCATCCGAAGTTGAACCCATGAGTTTTTTCTTGTCGCTTTCAGTTATTTGCGCCACCGAAACTTTTTGTGGAGTTACTTCATTCACTAACGGTTTTGTATCCGGGCGTGCCGATAATGCAGTTACACGAACGTTAGAAAGTTCTTCTTTGCCTTCCACTGGAATATCCCATTCGTCCTGACCGGTATTTCCGATAGGGGTTTGTACGTGAACCAATTCCGTACGACCCAAATATTCATACCCTAACGCACGGAAGATATAATCGACAATGGAGGTCGCGTTTTTAATATTCGGATGATCGACCATACCTGCCGGCTCGAATCGGGTGAAAATAAATTTGTCAACGAATTCTTCCAGCGGCACACCATATTGAAGGCCAATGCTGACGGCGATCGCAAAGCAATTTAACAAACTACGCATCGTTGCGCCTTCTTTACTCATGTCGATGAATATTTCGCCCAAAGTTCCATCTCCGTATTCGCCGGTTCTCAGAAATACTGCCTGGCCGCCAACTTTGGACTTAATGGTATAACCACGTCTTTTTGCCGGTAATGTTTTTCTTTCTACAATTCTGGAAAGCTGACGTTTTAATTTGGTATCCGGACTAGCCTGTACACGTTTGTTGACTTCTTCGAGCAATTCATCAATGGTGAGTTTGCCTAAATCGTGCATCACATTTTCAGCAATATCGGCAATGGCTTGGGCTGCGTCTTCTTTGGTACTTTCTTTTTTATCGCTTTTGTTGGAGAGTGGTTGCGATAATTTACTTCCATCACGATATAAGGCATTTGCTTTGAGACCTAATTCCCAACTAAGCATATAACATTCCTTAATGTCTTCTACATTGGCTTCATTAGGTAGATTAATCGTTTTAGAAATTGCACCACTGATAAAAGGTTGTGTTGCACCCATCATACGAATATGTCCACTGTGGTGAATATATCTTTCGCCTTTGCGTCCACATTTATTGGCACAATCAAATACTGGCAAATGTTCGTCTTTCAGATAAGGGGCGCCTTCAAGCATCATGGTACCGCAAACATAGTCGTTAGCCATTTCGATTTCTTCCGGTTTGAAGCCCAATTCTTCCAGTAAATTGAAAGTTGGATTCATGTATTGTTCTGGTTTGAAACCAATACGTTGCAAACACTCTTCGCCTAGATTGAAATGGTTAAATACAAAGGCAATATCGAACGCACTTTCGACGGAATGATCCAGTTTTTTTAATTCATCGGCGATAAAACCTTTTTCACTCAGTGATTGATGATTGATGAAAGGAGCGCCGGCAAAAGTGCCGTGTCCTTTAGCATATTTAACAATGGCATCGTTTTCTTTTTCGGAATATCCTAAATTGTGTAATGCTGTTGGGATACTTTGATTGATGATTTTGAAATAGCCACCACCGCTTAATTTTTTAAATTTAACCAATGCAAAGTCAGGTTCAACGCCGGTGGTATCGCAATCCATCACCAAACCGATCGTGCCGGTAGGAGCAATCACGGTTGCCTGCGCATTGCGGTAACCATATTTTTCGCCTAACTGAACAGCATCATCCCAGGCTTTGGTAGCAGCTTTTAATAAATAATCCGGGCAATATTGTGCTTTGATACCTTGTGGTTTGATTTCGATATTGTCATATGCATCTTGAGCATCATAAGCTGCCGCACGGTGATTACGCATGACACGCAGCATATGTGTTTTGTTTTCTTCAAAACGGGCAAAGGTTCCAAGATGCTGGGCCATTTCTGCAGATGTTTTATAAGAGACACCTGTCATAATAGCGGTGAGTGCACCGGCAATGCCACGTGCTTGTTCACTATCATACGGAATACCCTGAACCATAAGTAAGGAACCCAGGTTGGCGTAACCTAAACCAAGAGTTCTATAATCATAACTCAATTGAGCAACTTCTTTGGATGGAAACTGAGCCATCAAAACGGATACTTCCAATACGACAGTCCAAAGTCGGGTGACATATTCGTATCCGGCAACATCGAATTGATTGGTTTCTTCGTTATAAAAACGTCGCAGGTTCATGGATGCCAGATTACAGGCTGTATTATCCAAGAACATATATTCGGAGCATGGGTTTGATGCACGAATTTTCCCACCTTCCGGACAGGTATGCCATTCATTGATTGTAGTATCGTATTGAGTACCCGGATCTGCACAACGCCAGGCGGCATAGGCAATCTGGTCCCATAAATCTTTGGCAGGTACCTTTTTCATGACTTTACCATCACTGCGGCCTTTCAGTTCCCAATCTTCGCCATTTTTGAGAGCATGGAAAAATTCATTCGGTACCCTTACGGAGTTATTTGAATTTTGCCCACTCACGGTACGATAGGCTTCACCTTCATAATCATGACTATATCCTGCAGCAATTAGCGCAGCTACTTTTTTCTCTTCTTCAACTTTCCAGCTGATGAATTTTTCAATTTCAGGGTGGTCCATATCTAAACAAACCATTTTGGCGGCCCGGCGTGTTGTGCCACCACTTTTGATGGCTCCTGCTGCACGATCACCTATTTTCAGAAAACTCATCAATCCGCTGGACGTTCCACCACCACTTAATTTTTCACCTTCTCCGCGTATGCTTGAAAAATTCGTTCCAACACCGCTTCCGTATTTAAAGATACGTGCTTCGCGTACCCAGAGGTCCATAATCCCTCCTTCATTCACCAAGTCATCATCTACACTCAGGATAAAGCAAGCATGAGGCTGAGGGCGTTCATAGGCATTTTTAGATTTACACAGTTCGCCCGTCTCCGGATTCACATAATAATGGCCCTGAGGTTTACCGGTAATCCCATATGCAGAATGTAAGCCTGTATTAAACCATTGTGGGGAGTTTGGCGCACAACTTTGATTTAAAATGGTATAGACCAATTCATCGTAAAATACCTGAGCATCTTCAGGACTATTGAAGTAGTTGTATTTTTCACCCCACTGTCTCCAGCAATCTGCCATACGATGAGCCACTTGTTTGATGGAGGTTTCTCTTCCCAATGAACCATCGGCCTGCGGAACACCCGCTTTACGGAAATATTTTTGTGCCAGGATATCGGTTGCGATCTGACTCCAATGGGAAGGGACTTCAACATTTTTCATTTCAAATACAACCTCACCATTTGGATTACGAATGACCGAGGTACGATAATCATAGGTGAACTGATCGTAAACACTGCTTTGATCGCTGGTATAATAGCGGCTGAATTGAAGGCCTTTGGGAGATTTGTTTTTGTTGCTCATATATTGCACTTTATTGGGTTTTTGGTCGGTTTCTCCTTTCATGCCACTGAATTTCAATGGATTAAGCGAATGAGTCTTAGATTGAGTCGTGTGATGAAAGAAAAAGCGAACACTTTAGGATTC
>DAIRSC010000045.1:0-12919 GCA_036804585.1 Chitinophagaceae bacterium | reverse complement strand
AGTGCTATCCCTCGAACGCTTCCTTGAATTTGAAGCGCCTATGAGATAATCAGCAAGCCCTCATTCGGCAGAAATTCTCAGGCTGTTCATGCGGAAGATTTTTTAATGCTGAATTGGTTTTCAGGACTTAATTTTGCGGCACTTTCAGACCCAAAAAAAAGCTATGAAATTAGTCACACACTTACACAAAGGCAAGGAACAACTTGCCATTTTTCACTCCAATAAATTGTATAATCTCAGTTCTATTGATGCCCAGTATCCTTCAACAATGAAAGATATGCTGGCTCACTGGGAACAATGGATTGATAAAATAAAAGCTTCTGCGTTGCTCTGTATGGAAGGTAAATTTGCCAGCGATGCGCAGTTTGAGCAAACGGAAGTCATGGCTCCGGTTCCTTATCCAAGTAGTTGCCGCGATGGTTATGCGTTTCGTCAGCATGTGGCTGCTGCTCGACGAAATAGAAAGGTGGACATGATTGCCGAGTTTGATCAATATCCCATTTTTTATTTTACCAACCATAATGCGATACAAGGGCCTGGTTATATTGATTGTATGCCCGATCATTTTCAGAAACTGGATTTTGAATTAGAAGTCGCCATTGTGATTTGTAAAAAAGGACGCAACGTTCAGGCGGCAGATGCGGATCAATATATTGGTGGCTTTATGATCATGAATGATATGAGTGCCCGTACATTGCAAATGGAAGAAATGTTGCTGAATCTGGGCCCCGCGAAAGGAAAGGATTTTAGTACAGTCATTGGGCCCATGTTGGTAACACCGGATGAATTGGAAAAATACCGGGTACCTTGTAAAGATAACCATACCGGAGCCAGCTATAATCTCTCTATGAAATGTTGGGTCAATGGAAAATTATTGAGTCAAGGAAATGTAGCTGAAATGGATTGGACATTTGCCGAAATTATCGAGCGATGTGCGTATGGGGTAGATATTTTACCCGGTGATGTAATCGGAAGCGGAACAGTAGGAACAGGATGTTTGCTCGAACTCAACGGTACCGGACTCCTCAATGATCCGAATTATCAGGTACAATGGTTACAGGATGGAGATAGCGTGGAAATGGAAATTGAAGGACTTGGACGTTTGAAAAATAAAATCAGAAAAGTGGATACCAATTACTCTATTCTGGCCTTAAAAAAGATGCCCACTTCAAACTAGACCAGCATGTTGATCAAACCCGGAGATATTAAAACGGCACAACTCCATGCCTATTTGCTCGGCGCTGTTTCACCAAGGCCTATTTGTTTTGCTTCAACCATTGATTCAGCGGGGAATAAAAATCTTTCACCGTATAGTTTCTTCAACGTTTTTGGAAGTAATCCGGTTACCCTGGTTTTTTCTCCGGCGAGAAGAGTCCGCGATAATACCATCAAGCATACCCTCGAAAACTGTCGGGAGAATGCCGAGGTGGTAATTAGTGTGGTGAATTACGCGATGGTTCAACAAATGAGTTTGGCCAGTTGCGAATATCCCAAGGGTGTATCGGAATTTGAAAAGGCCGGTTTTACGCCACAATCAGCCAGTCTGGTGAAACCTTTTCTAGTGGCCGAAAGTCCGGTGAATATGGAATGTAAGGTGGTACAGATTATTGAAACCGGTCAGGAAGGTGGCGCAGGTAATCTAATCGTTTGTGAAATGCTTGCCATGCATATCAAAGATGAGGTGCTCAACGAACAACAACAAATTGATCCGCATAAAATTGATTTGGTTGCTCGTATGGGAGCTGACTATTATTGTCGGGCCAGTGGTGCAGCGGTGTTCGAGGTTCCCAAACCCAATTTAAATCTGGGGATGGGAATGGATCGATTGCCTGAACAAATACGAAAAAGTCGAGTACTCAGTGGGAATGATTTGGGCATGTTGGCCAATCTGAGTTCGATTCCTGAAAAAGATCCGCATTTTAAGGTTGATGCCAATCAAGCCTCACATCAAATGGCCAAAAATTATCTGAGTAAAAATCAGGTGATGGAAGCCTGGAAAGTACTATTGCGGGATTTGTAGTGAATTATTCTTTTTCCAATTGGGTGTTCAAAAAGAACATTCCTTGAAATGCATGAATGCAAGTGCCAATGATTGGAGATCCACTGAAAGGGGTGTTATTTTTTTCTATTTTTACCGGTGAATTAAGATAGTACTCTGTGAAATGAAGGACAACCAGATGGACGGCAATGCCTCAATAGCCTTTACATTTTCAAGAAAAATATTTATCTGAAAAAAGAAAATTCGGTATGTATAAATTACAGGAGGAACAACGATTACTTGACTTGTCAAAACAACTGGTAAAATCAGATATTCATGAACAGGAAGCAAAACAATTGCGCGAAGTGATTGAATATGCTGATTGGAAATATTATGTCAAAGCTGATCCGATAATAGCAGATGCCGAATATGATGCCTTGTTTAAAAAGCTAAAAAATTTTGAGGCCCAACATCCGGAATTGGATCATCGGGGATCTCCAACCACACGGGTAGCATCCGGTTTAAATGCAGATTTTCCTTCGGTAGAACATTTGGTGCCCATGCTCAGTTTGGAGAATAGTTACAATGCAGCCGATTTGCTGGATTGGGACCGAAAGTGTCGCGAGCAATCTGCTGATGCGCTGCTGGAATATACCGTTGAGCCAAAGTTTGATGGCGCAAGTATATCTCTGGTATATGAAGCCGCTCAACTTCAACGGGCCGCCACTCGTGGCAATGGTGTACAGGGCGATGAAATTACCCGAAATGCCATGCAAATCCGATCCATCCCGCTCAAAGTGAATATGAGTCAGTATGGTATTCGACAGATGGAAATTCGGGGCGAAGTGGTGATCCATAAACAAAAATTTCAAGAATATAACCAAAAACTCATCGACAAAGGAGAACAGCCTTTGGCCAATGCCCGAAACGCCGCCAGTGGAAGCCTTCGTATTAAAGATCCTTTAGAAGTTGGTCGAAGAAATTTAGATGCATTTTTGTATCATGTCAGTGATATCGTGATGCTGGAGAATCAGGAAATGCCTGCCTCATTTCGATCACATGCAGGATTGCTCGACATGATGGATTCTCTCGGCTTTAAAACATCTTCCGCATCAACCCGAAAATTTAGTCAGATACAAGAAGTGATTCAGTACGTGGAGCAATTTGAAGCACATCGCGACGATTTGCCTTATGAGATTGATGGCATGGTGATAAAAGTAAATAGTCTGGCCTTGCAAGAGCAAATTGGTCAAACCAGTCATCATCCGCGTTGGGCGATGGCTTTTAAATTCAAGGCCCGGCAAGCACGAAGTATTTTATTGGGCGTTGAATACCAGGTAGGTCGTACGGGCAGCATTACCCCAGTGGCAAAAATTGAACCGGTTTCTGTTGTTGGGGTTACTATCTCTTCTCTCTCCCTTTTTAATGAAGAGGTGGTGCGTGAAAAACAACTTAAAATTGGTGATACAGTCCTTATAGAGCGAGCAGGCGATGTAATCCCTTATGTGGTGAAGTCCTTCCCTGAGTTGCGCCAAGGGCACGAAACCGAGATTGTTTTTCCAACGCATTGTCCTGTTTGCCATGAAAGCCTTTACAAGCCCGAATCGGAGGCCGTTTGGCGATGCACCAATTTAAATTGTGAAGCACAGGTCATTGAACGCATGATTCATTTTACATCCAAGGATGCCATGGATATTCGTGGTTTGGGTGACTCCTTGGTGAGAAGGTTTTATGAAGCCGGATTCTTAAACAATATCGTCGGTATTTATCATTTGCCATTTGAACAAATTCAAGGCTTGGAGGGCTTGGGTGAAAAATCTGCCAATAAGTTGAAGGAAGCTATCGAAAAATCCAAATCACAACCATTACACCGCCTCATTTTTGGATTGGGAATTCGGTATGTGGGCGAAACAACCGCTAAATCACTTGCTCGCACCGTTGAGCACTTAAGTGATTTATATCACAAAAGCAAAGAGGAATTTTTGGTGATTGAAGATGTAGGCGATAAGGTGGCACAATCGATTTATGAATTTTTTTCGCATCAGGATAATCGACAAATTTTGGATGAACTCGAACAGGCAGGTGTTTGTATGCAAAATGTCCAGAAACAGGAAGCAATGGCGGGAGGTTTAAGCGGTAAGACTTTTTTATTTACCGGAACCATGAATATGAAACGCAGCGAGGCAGAGGCTTTGGTTGAAGAGCATGGAGGCCGGCTTTTGGGAAGTGTAAGTACGAAATTAAATTATTTGGTGGTTGGTGAAGATGCAGGCAGCAAATTGGAGAAAGCAAAAAAATTAGGTTCCATTCATATTCTGAGTGAAGAAGAATTTCTGGCTATGATAGGATAGATTAGGAATAATTTTTACCTTGAGGTCATTAAACTTAAAAACATGCAAATTAATTGGCTCGCTGTATTTGGTGCGGCATTGATTCCGCTTTTAGTCGGGATGATTTGGTACAACAAAAACGTATTCGGAACAGTTTGGATGAAAGCCGCCGGAGTAGATCCTGAACAGGCCAAAAATCCAATAAGTGGATTATTTTCGGTACAACGATTCTCATGAGTGTCATGCTCGCGATGATGATACCTTCTGTTGTCATTCATCAGTTTCATATAGGTTCAGTTTTCCAGGGAGATGATAGTATGAAAGGATTTATTGAAGATTTTTTAACCAAGTACGGCAATCGTTTCCGCACTTTTAAACATGGGGCTTTGCATGGCGCAATTGCAGGTGTTTTTATGGCTTTACCTGTATTAGCCATTCATTCTTTTTTTGAAGGAAAAGGCTTTAAATATGTCGCCATCAATGCCGGCTACTGGATTGTTTGTTTGGCAATTATGGGCGGCATTGTCGGGCAGTTTGCTTAGTGTCATTGATTGCCTATTGATTGCGACGCTTTCAGGTTAGAACGCGGCAATTCAATATTTCAAAAACTGGGTTAATAAGGATACGACTTAGAAAGCTGGCCCAACAGGTCAGCTTTTTTTGAACCGATCTAAAAATGATTTTTTTGGGACCTTCACCTGAATATCCTCAATATTTTGTCTCATCACCATCTGAAATATTTTACCCCAGCCCGGAAATCCACCTACATTGCGGTCATCAATGAATAAATCGACATTCAGTTTACGAGGGGTTTGGTCATTCCATTCTTCTTCCGGATAATTTTTATTGACTGCATAAAATTCTACACCATTCTTTTTACAAAATTCCACGGCATCGTTCAGACTTTCATCCGTTCGATAGGTCCACAAGATGAGTCGATGACCTGCTTCTTGTAAACGAATCAGAGAGTCAAAGGCAAAAGTTCGCGGGCGACCGATACTGGGATATTGGTCTTCAACGATCGTGCCGTCAAAATCAACGGCAATGGTTTTGGTATTTTGGGGTATCATTTTAAGGAAATCAGGTGCAAATTAGACAGAGCCGGCCAATTATTCTGCCCTAAATGCAGAAAATTGAACTTTTTGGAAGGGGATTTTTTTTCGGCAAAATTTCGACAGGTTTTTTACAATTTGACTTGTGCAGCAAGACTGTCAAAAAAGTCAGTTGGAGACCGCTGCAAAACTATTAAAAATAATTGGCTAATTCATTTGACTTCAAATTTCTGCGTTACTCTGGATTTTTAACGATATCATGATCAACAAGATCACTCCATACTTAAAAATTCAAAAAGCCTTGAACTTTTTTGCCAAATGACTTTTGCAATGGTCTCAGTTGATGATAGGCTGGAATGCCTTAAAGGTGCTTGGATAGAACTTACCATATTGATTATAAATGGGTTTAAAGTTCCGGAGGAGAAATAAATTTGAATTCACAAACCTATTTTATTTTTTTGTAGTAGGTTTTGCAGAGCACTCAATATATTTGTCTGTATTCCAAATCCATGTCTGATAAAAAACTCTATTGGTACGCCTACCGAACACGTTCAAGAGCAGAAAAAAAGGTTGAAGACCGACTTAAACAACATGGTGTGGAAGTGTATTTACCTTTGCAGGAAACGGTTCGTGTTTGGTCTGATCGAAAGAAAAAGGTGAAAATTCCCTTGATTCCGGGGCTTATTTTTGTTCGACTTGAAGAGCACAGGCTGAATGATTATCTCATTTTGCCCGGTATCAGTTACGTCATAAAATACCTAAGGAAACCCGCTTTGATTCGGGATTTTGAAATCCAGAACATCAAAATTCTTTTACGTAAGCAGGTAGATATTGAACCTTGTGGCTTGAATGAATGGCAATTGGGCGATCCGATCGAAATCACTGAAGGTATTTTCAAGGGATTCAAGGGCAAAATTTTAAAAAATAAGGATAAAAATGCACTCATCGTGAAGATTGAGTCATTGGGTTATCATTTTGAGATTACAATACCATCAATTTTATTACAAAAAGCTACCTAAACCACTCCTTTCGTATTAAATTTGTCCGTCGAGGGGGTATGGGTTGGATTCCGTTTTGGGACTGACGGTGGCGAAGCCGTTTCTATCATCAAAAGTTTTTACTAAAATTCTGGAAATCAATATTTTTAGTTTGATTTTCCCGGTTTAAATGGCCTCAAATACAAATCACTATTATGACAAAAATGGACGTTCAAATTGGGTCTTGGATTACCCTTCATCATATGGCGATTGCTGAAATCATGGCAGGTGCCGGATTTCAATGGCTTTGTCTGGATTTGGAACACAGTGTGATTGATTATTACGGGATGCAGGTGATGTTGTCCAGCATCCAATCAAAAGGTGTTCAGGCCTATGTCAGAGTTGGAGGTAATAATGCCATGATGATTAAACGGGTTTTGGACGCCGGTGCAGATGGGATTATTTGTCCGATGATCAATACTGCTGAACAAGCGAAACAATTGGTTGCTCATGCAAAATATCCTCCAGTTGGAACCCGCGGTGTTGGTTTGGCAAGAGCGCAATACTATGGTTTAGACGAAGGCTTTGAAAAATACCGGGAATCCAAAGCACTTGAAATACAAATTATTGCTCAAATTGAACATCACGAAGCGATCAGGAATCTTCAAAGTATATTAGATGTAGATGGCATCGACGGAACTTTTATCGGACCATATGATTTATCAGGAAGTATGGGTAAGCCTGGACAATACGAAGATGCGGATGTTCAGGCGCAAATTGAACAGTATGAAAAATTAGCTTCCGGATCAGGAAAAAAAATGGGTTTTCATGTGATACAACCTCAAGCGCAACTCTTACAAGAAAAAATCAACAAAGGATACAATTTCATCGCTTTCAGTATTGATACCCTTTTTCTGGGTCAAAGCTGCAGACAGGAAATGAATCAATTAAAAAATATTATTTCATAACGAATATGTCTAATTCACAAATGCACATCGTTGCCATTATTCCGGCGCGTATGGCTTCATCCCGATTTCCGGATAAACCCATGAAACTCATTCATGATATTCCGATGGTAGGCCACTGCTATTTTAGAAGTAAAATGAGTCAGTTGCTCACGGAGGTTTATGTGGCTTGCTGCGATCAGGTGGTGTGCGATTATATTACCTCCAAAGGAGGTAAAGCAATTATGACTGCCGATACCCACGAACGTGCTTCGGATCGGGCTGCAGAAGCATTACTTAAAATTGAACAGGAAACAGGGCGGAAAGTAGATATAGTGGTCATGATTCATGGGGATGAGCCCATGACTGTGCCATCGATGATTGATGAAGCGGTTCAGCCTTTGCTCGATGACGAAAATTGCCAGATTACCAATCTCGTGGCAGATATTGAAACCATTGCCGAGTTTGAAGATCCTAATGAGGTGAAAGTCGTATTGGATTTAAATTCGAATGCTATTTATTTTTCAAGAGAACCGATTCCTTCCCGAAAAAAAGGCGTCCTGGACGTTCCGATGAAAAAGCAGGTTTGTGTGATTCCGTTTCGTCGTGATTTTTTACTGGAGTATAATGCAATGCCCCAAACCCCTTTAGAAATTATTGAATCGGTAGATATGATGCGCATTATCGAAAACGGAGGTAAAATAAAAATGATACCCACCGGCGTAAAGACCAAAGCCGTTGATACCCCGGATGATTTGAAAGTAGTTGAAGTTCTGATGCAACATGATGAATTGATGCCCCTTTATGCGAAACGATAATTAACTGATTACATGTCTCTGAATATTCTGATTACTTCAACTTCGTTTATGGATACCCCCGGTATTCATCAGGAGACGCTTGCCCAATACGACCTGAAATTAAACTATCTCCGGGGGCCATTGGATGAGGCAACCATGCTAAATCATATTGAATCGTATGATGCACTCATTTGCGGTGATGATGCACTTACTGAACGGGTTTTAGGCAAAGGGAAAAACGCGAAACTCAAATTTGTATCCAAGTATGGTGTTGGGTTGGATAAAATTGATTTAAGAACCGCGCAAGAACTTGGGATTCCGGTTACAAATTGTCCGGGCGTGAATCAGGTTTCTGTGGCCGAACATTTTTTTGCAGCACTCTTGTGCTATTTACGGAACATCCATCTGCAATTCAATGAGGTTCAAGGCAAGGGCCTCTGGACTCGGATGACGGGTAATGAAATGTACGGAAAAAAATTATTGATCATGGGTCTTGGTCGCATTGGTAGCGAAATCGCCAAACGCGCCAACGCATTCGGATTACAAGTTTATGGGTATGATCAACATCCGCCGGCATCCCTCATCGAAGATGGCATTATTGAAATGATTGATCATCTCTCTTCTCATTTTTCGCAAATGGATTTTGTGAGCCTCAATCTTCCTCTTTTACCGGATACCAAACATATTCTTTCTGCTGAATTAATTCAACAAGCAAAAAAGGAATTGGTGGTTGTGAATACGGCCCGTGGAGAATTGGTTGATCAGGACGCCTTGATACAGGCGCTGAACAACAATACCATCGGTGGATATGTAACGGATGTTTTGGATATTGAACCAATGCCTTCCGATCATCCCTTGCGCTATTTGCCCAATGTATTGATTACCCCACATATTGGATCAAGAACATTTGACAGTGTCCAACGTCAGGGAATGATGGCTGTTCAAAACTTGGTCGACGGATTAAATATTCCTCTGAAAAATTTAAATAACTCTTCATTGAAATGAAAGCTTTGGTAATTGGTGGTTCCGGATTCTTGGGCGGACACGTCGTTGATGAACTGTTACAACGTGGTGTTGAAACTACCGTATTCGATCTGCACAAGCCTCAATATCCCAATGCGGAATATGTGAAATTTATAGAAGGCAATATGGGCGACGAACCCACCCTTGAGCAAGCTATTCAATCGCAGGATTTTGTTTTCATTTTTGCCGGTATCGCAGATATCAAAGAAGCACACAAAGATCCCGCCAGAACAGTTGAAGTGAATGTGCTTTATTTGACCAGAATTTTGTCTTTATGCACAAAGTATCGAATTAAACGGCTGATTTATGCCAGTACTATCTACGTGTACAGCAATATGGGTTCGTTTTACAAAGCATCGAAACAATGCGCCGAAATTTTGATTGAATCTTTTTACGAAGAATTTGGACTGCCTTATTCTATCGTTCGTTATGGTTCCTTGTATGGTCCGCGAGCTAATCATTTTAATTTTATTCATCAAGCCATTCAGGAAGCTCTTGAACATCGAAAAATTACCCGACAGGGCGATGGTTCGGAATTGCGCGATTACATTCATGTTTCAGATGCCGCTGTAGCCACGGTTGATCAAACGTTTGCAACCACATCCAATGAGTATATCATGATCACCGGCAATCAAACTTTGCAGGTGAGAGATGTGTTGTACATGATTAAAGAAATTTTACAAAACAAGGTTGAAATAGAATTTCAGGAAGGACATATGGAAGGGCATTACATGATGACCCCTTACTTTTTTAAACCAAAAGTCGCAAAAAAAATTGTGTTGAATGCCTATCATGATTTAGGACAAGGGATACTTCAATGCATTCACGAAGTACATCAGGAATTGGAAGACCGAAAAAAGGAACTATGAAAATCAGCGCTTCCTTGCCGATAGAGATTGTGTCATCTTCTGAATCCCATCAACTGGCTGAGAAGTTGATTGAAACTATTTTGCACCATGTGAGAAATGGTGTGAAAACCATTTTTATTCCGGGAGGTCAATCGATTCTGCCTTTTTATAACTCTTTGGAAAATAGAATGAAGGAATTCAAGGAAGCCCAATTTTGTTTAACGGATGAAAGGATGGTTCCCATATTAGATCCGGCTTCTAACGAAGGACAGATTCAACGAAGCTTTCCGCAATTGTATGCACAACTCATTTCATTTCATCAAGCGGATTTTGTCGACTTTTTGACTGCAATACAACAACACGATTTTATAAATATTCTGGGATGTGGCTCAGATGGGCATTTTGCTTCACTATTTCCGACTGATGAAAAGGCCTTACAAAGTGATCTCTGTCACTCATTCCGCAAGTTTGATGAAAACTTTCATCGTCATTCTTTAGGGTACAAATTCATTTTACAATCCAAGGAAATCCTCATTTGGATTTGTGGAGCGGAAAAAGGAATATTGGGACGTTACATTAAGGAGGGTAATTTATCCATTCCATTTGTGAAACTACTGCATGACCGAAAAAATTTAAATCATCCAATCACCCTCTATGCTGACGATTCTGCCCGGGGTGGTTTTGAAAATCAATGGAGCAATGCCAACTAAAGCAATCATATTTGATTTCGATGGAGTGATTCTCGATTCGGTAAATGTCAAAACAAAAGCTTTTGAATCTATTTATCTTCCTTATGGCCAGGAGATTGCTGCCGAAGTCGTGGCACATCATGAAGCCCATGGTGGAGTGAGCAGGTATCAAAAATTTCGTCTGTATCATCAAAAATATTTAGGGCTTGATATCAACGATGAACAATTGGATGATCTTTGCACCCGCTTTAATCAACTGGTATTTCAAAAGGTGATTGCCTCGCCTTACATTTCCGGGGCGCGTAATTTTATCGAGGATGCATTTAAGCGGTTTGAATTATTTATTTGTACCGGAACACCTCAAACAGAAATTGAAGAAATTTTGGAGGCCCATTCGCTCACAAAATATTTTAAAGGCGTGTATGGTTCTCCCGATAATAAAATTCAGATAGTTCATCATATTCAGAAAGAATATCAATTGCAATCAGATGAAATGATTTTTTTTGGAGATGCTAGCACCGACTATGAAGCTGCTCAACATTACGGAATTAAATTTATAGGTGTTACCGGCAAAACCTCGCCATTCCCGTCAGGCACAACAGTCATTCAATCTTTCGACGAAATTCAAGTCGAGAATTTATAATGCGAGTATTTGGTTTCTTATGTAATCATGGGGTTGAAGTCCGACACTTTTTACTGAGTGGTCTGGTTGATTCTATTCGTTGTCAGAATACGGTGAAAATGATTTTGCGGGCTGAAACGGATTCTCCGGCTTTGAATGAATATCTGGATTTTTTTAAAATGCCCTGCGCTGTGATGCCCTTTGAAACAAAGATTTCCTACCGACATAAGAATGAACATTATTTATCGAAGATCAGAAAGGCCCGAAAAAAAAGATTAGGTATCGGGAACTATCATAACTTTCGAAATGAAAATGAAGCACTCACTGCTCAGGATCATTTTCTCGGTAATTCAGTTTCTTTTCAACTTGGGCATTTGCTCTGGGCCGGCGCCCTTAAAAAACATTATACCCATCAAGCTTTCATCGATTTTTACCAGACTGAGGGTTTTACGGATTTGGTATTATTAGATTATAATAGTCCTTTTCAATTAATGGTCGGGTTTAGTGCCCATGCTGCAGGTGTGAAAGTGCATATTGTGATGAATACCCTGAAAACTTATTATACCAATGATTATGTTCCTTTCGAATTTCAACGACTCTATGCCTGGGATCAGGAGCAAACTCAATTGTTTCGACAAAGCAATCCACAGCATCCTGCTCATCATTTTATAAATGGCGGGAATCCTTATTATACCTTTTTTACAAATAATCAGTTTCAGGATCGCTTGCCGGAGTTGTATCAGCGCTATCCTCAGTTACTTGGTCGAAAACTCATTGTTTATTCATTGATTTACGAAAAAATGTATGCGCATGAATTTGCGCTACTTCAACAACTGAATCAGGTAATCAACGATGCCTTTCTTCCGGAAGATCGGCCGCTCGTTGTGGTACGCCGAAATCCATTTGAAGAAAGCACCGCATTGATTCGTCAGATTGAGGGGCTTAGTCATTTTTTTGTGAGCGGACATTATTGGGAAAGAGATGTTACTAAAGAATGGTCCATTCAATCCATAGAAGGAGAAAAGGAATGGAAATGGCTCCTCAGTCAGGCATCATTATGTATGAATATTCCTTCTATGGCCGGTTACGAATCTTTGTTATCCGGAACTCCGGTATTAAATATTGGTTTCGGTCCGGATGGAGAGCCCTCGGCCGACTTAAAACAATTTACGGATGCTCCGTTTATGAAAAGTTTTAATCGAAGTAAATTTATACGTGTGTGTTACAGCGTTGCAGAATTAAATCAATTGTTGCCTGAATGGATCGATTTAAAGGCCAAGAGTTCCCTGAACGATATTCGACACTCCATCGATTTTACTTTATTTGAACCTCAAACATTCGCTCAATGATGGAACCGCATGTTATTCAGTTACCCAAATTACTCGACCCTCGGGGAAATCTTTCTTTCATCGAAGAAAATCATCATATACCATTTAAAATTGAACGTACCTATTGGATTTATGATGTGCCGGGTGGTGAAATCAGGGGTGGACATGCGTATAAAACTTTGCAGGAAATGGTGGTTGCTCTCAGTGGAAGTTTTGATGTGGTTTTACATGATGGTCGGGAAGAAAGGCGCTTTCTCCTGAATCGTTCTTATTTTGGCTTGTATGTGCCCAGTATGTAGTGGCGCAGCTTGGATAATTTGTCTTCGAATAG
>DAIRSC010000044.1:0-12952 GCA_036804585.1 Chitinophagaceae bacterium | reverse complement strand
AATAAGCATGCAGTTCATTTCTTGATTTTCACTTCTCACCGGCATCTTCAACTTTAGCGTCATCGTCCAAGGGCTATACCATACAACGATCCCTTGAACGCTTCCTTGAATTTGAAGCGACGGGGAGATAAGCAGCAGCCCCCAAGAAGAAGCTGTTTTAAAAAATCGTATCTGATTCAGCACAAGGGCTTTGTATATTTGTTCCGTGTCGATTTCCGTAGTCATCATCACCCATAACGAAGAGCGTAATTTGCCCCGAACCCTGGAGCAACTCCGCTGGTGCGATGATGTGATTGTAGTGGATAGTTATAGCCGGGACCGAACCCTCGCAATTGCCCATGCTTTTCAGTGTCGGGTCGTTCAACAGAGTTTTCAGGGATATGGAGCACAAAAAAATCATGGTATCGCTTTGGCCAAACATGATTGGGTGCTCAGTATTGATGCGGATGAAGTACTCAGTCAGGAATTACAACAAGAACTTCAACAGCTCGATTTAGCCAGTTCAGATTATCAAGGGTATTATATCTCAATCCGGCATGTATTTATGAATCAGGCATTTCGATATGGCAAAGAAAGCGCCTACCCGCATCTCAGACTCTTTCAGAAAAAAGCCGGACAATATAATCTGGATCAGGTGCATGAGAAGGTCGTTTTAAAAGGCCCGACAGCTCAACTCAAAGGACTGATTCTTCACCACAGCTATCACGACTTATCGCACTTTGTTCGTAAGATGAATGATTACAGTGAACGTGCTGCCCTCCAAATGTTTCAACAAGGAAAAACAAACACCTTATTGAGCATTTTGATGAAAATTCCATATTACTTTTTGAAACATTATCTCCTGAATCTGAATATCCTCAATGGGAAAGCCGGATTTATCTGGAGCTGGCAAATTACCTGGTATCACACTTTGAAATACTTGAAGTTATATGAAATGAATCAACCATCATCCAAAGGGTCCCATGAAGGTGATGACTGAACTCAGTAGCTAACCCGTCTTACTCCAAAAATTTAAAATCAAATCCCACGACAGCACCTTACCTTTGTGCGGTGAATCACATGTTGCGTCAGGTTATTGCTGCTTTTTTATTGATTGGGTTCAGTACTTATCTGATACCCAAGGAAGTATGGCATGCCTTTACCCATCACCATGATTCAACACACGAAAAACATACGGGCACTGGTCTGCGGATTGAATCAGAGCATCATCACTGTAGCTTACTCCAATTCGATCAAACACAAGATTATAGTGATTTTCAGTTGACAAGACCTCCGGTAGTTCCTGACCTGAGCGTTCAAAATCCGGTACCTTGTGTCCACTTCATTTCCACCTTTAGCAGCGCAATTTCTTACCGGCATTCCGGAAGGGCGCCTCCATCGACTATGATCTGAGTCGCGGATTCAGCACCATTTTTTCTTTTCAACTCCGTGTATGCATCGGGGTGTCTTTTTATGATTGATTTATTTTAAAAAATTGAGAACCCTTCTCTTTGTGTTGTTGTGCAGTACCCAATTACTCGCGCAACAAAAGAATTGCTCCTTAAGCTTATCCGGCAAAGTGCTGGATAAAGCCAATGGTATGCCCGTACCGGACGTGACCGTATTTCTGGCAGAAGTTGGTCTCGGTGCACATACAGACAGCCTGGGTCAATATCGCATCGACCATATTTGTGCGGGTAATTATCAATTGGTCTACCGACATCTCAATCACGAGGCGATTCGTGAAAAAATAAATTTGAATCAATCTACCGAAAAGACCACCTATATTGATTGTCATACCGATACCCTGCATGAAATCACGGTGAAAAGGAATCGTATTCATTGGGAAGCGACAACCGTTTCAAATACCATTCAAGGTGCCGACTTATTTGCCGCCAATGGGTTGAATCTGGGTAAAGCCCTGGAAAAAGTGAATGGCGTAAGCACCCTGAATACCGGAAACAATATCAGTAAACCGGTGATTCGCGGTATGCATAGCAATCGGGTTCTGATCATCAACAATGAAATTCGCCAGGAAGGTCAACAATGGGGCAATGAACATGCCCCGGAAATTGATCCATATCTCGCACACTCGATGACTGTCGTTAAAGGTGCACAAACGATACGATATGGAAGCGATGTAATGGGTGGTGTGATTTTGGTTCAGCCCGAAAACATGGCGAATATCCGAAAAGCTCGTTTGGAATGGAACAGTATGTTGATGAGCAACGGAAGATTGTTGAACAACACGATATTGCTTCAGGGACCTCATGCTCAAGTACCCGGACTGACCTATCGTTTGCAAGCCACTTATAAACGAGGAGGAAATCAAAAAACGCCGGAATATTTTCTGAAAAACACAGGTATACGGGAGCTCAATTACTCGGCTTCTCTAGGATACGGTTTGAAGAAATGGAATATTGAACTCTTTTACAGCCGTTTTAATACCCATATCGGTATTTTTTCGGGCTCGCATATTGGTAATCTTACCGATTTATACAATGCTTTCCAATCGCCAAAACCTTTGGATAGCGCCGGTTTCAGTTATTCCATTGATTTGCCCTATCAATGGGTCAATCATCAATTGTTCAAAACCATGCTTACACGACAAACCCCATGGGGACTGCTCAAAATGGTGTATGGCTTTCAAAATAATATCCGGAAAGAATTTGATCGAACCCTGCAAACCAAGCAAGATGATGGAACTTACAAGCCCGCGCTTTTTTTCGATTTGCGCACGCATACCATGGATATCTCGTTCGATATGAAACAAATGTGGCGATTGAGTCGCATCATTGGTATCCAATCCATGTACCAGAATAACAGCTATTTTGGCAATTATTTTATTCCCAATTACGATAAACGCCAGGCTGGAATATACTGGGTTGAAAAATATCACCGTCGTTCATTTTCGATGGAAGCCGGATTACGATACGACATTCAACAGTTTGATATTCGCAAATGGGAAAATCAGGTGCTCATTCAACCCAACAGATTGTGGTATGGACCGGCAGCGAGTTTTGCGGCACGTTATCAGTTTCCTTTATTAACCCTGCATCTCAATGGAGGCACCACATGGCGGGCACCATTTGTGAATGAATTATATAGCAATGGGGTCCATCATAGTGCTGCTTCATTTGAAATCGGCGATAGCTTACTCAAACCAGAACGCGGTTGGAATGCCTCCTTGACCCTGGATTTGAACCTGATCAAAAAATCAGAAAACGAGCTCACCTTCTTCATCCATCAAATCAACCATTTTATCAACTTGCAACCCGTCTTCCCTGCAACATTAACCATACGCGGTGCCTTCCCAACTTTCCAATACCAACAGGTGGATGCTCGCTTTTATGGGGTAGAATATGCCTCTGCATCACAACTTCACACTCGTATTGATAATCATTTCAAGGCGAGTTTGATACTTGCAGACAAGCTGGATGGGGGCGGTTTTCTGGTAGGTATCCCACCTGCGCGCATCCAGGATGAAATTGAAATCATGCTCTTGAATAAAAACAAATCCAAACTTACCGGACTGCTATCAGGGTCTTATACTTTTCGACAAAATCGTTTGCGTGCCAACGATGATTATGTAGTTCCACCACCGGCGTATTTTTTAGTGAATACCTCTGTGAGCGGCTTTTTTTACAGGCATGCCATTCCATTTCGGGTGGAAATGGGAATCAACAATGTTTTTAATACCGCCTATCGTGATTACCTGAACCGCAACAGATATTTTGCCTACGAAACCGGACGAAATATTTATATCAAATGGTCGGTTCCGGTATCTCTTCAAAAAGAAGAGCCCCACGAACAACTTATTCAAATCATTCAATAATCATAAAAAAACAATAACAATGAAACTTTACAAATCTTCAATCAAACAAACCTCAGCAATTTCTGCACTTTTAATCGGCGCAATGCTGGTAATGAATGCCTGTCGGAAAAACAACCCAACCCCGCCCAATCCCAACGAAGAGGAATTAATCACTACCTTCAAAATTACTTTTACGGATTCAGCAGGCGTTCAACCTACTTTTTCAGCGCAATACAAAGATCTGGATGGAGATGGCGGAAATGGCCCATCTGTATTCGATACCATCCGCTTGAAACCCAATACCACCTATCTGGCCGAAATTTTATTACTCGATGAAAGCAAATCACCGGCCGATAGCATTTCGAATGAAGTCTTTGAAGAGGGCGATGAACATTTATTCTGCTTTGATGTGAACGGCGTAACTTGCTCCGTGCAACGAACCGATTCAGACGGCACCTTTGAAATTGGGTTAAACTCCAAATGGAAAACAAGCGCAGCCGGCAATGGAACTGCTCAAATTCAATTAAGACATCAACCGGGCACCAAGGACGGAACTTGTACACCGGGATCTTCTGATATCGATTTATTATTTCAACTGAAGGTTCAATAATCTGCATGATAAAACCTCCCAAAATGCCGGACTCCTTGCTCCGGCATTTTGATTTCTACTAAGGCACAATCGCTTTGATCAAACCTTTTATTATCCTGTAGCCGGCAAGTAACTTTTGTACTGGTCGGATTTGTCCTTGAAATTGCATGTTTAACCGCATTTCATCAGCATTTCGAATACCCAATAAGCATTGAAATTTGCTGACCCACCGATCCTGAATTAACTTCGAAATTCTCAAAAAATCATTGCATGAAAAAATGGATTTTATCTGCATTTGCTTTCCTGGCAATCCAAACATATGCCCAGGATATGCATAACCACGATGCAAACCCGAACCTGAGCCCATATCTCGAAGCGGCGAAATATACCAGTGGCCTCAGTAAAAAACACCTCTATCAACAAGCTGCTTGGAAACAATTTCAGCAAAACTATCCGGATTGGGGTGCGAATATGGATTACTATACCGGATTGCCGCATCGCGCCTTTGGTACCCCCATCCACTATGCGGCCGGAGGAATGGATCCATTGCTAAAAGCTAAACTTTTTCTGCAAAATGAATTAAGTGGTTTTCAGTTGCCCATTTCGGAATTTGTAGTTACCCGACAATTGAACGACGGGAAATATATCCACGTCGATTTTAAACAAATACATGCCGGCATGGAAGTTTTGTGGAGCAGAACGACAGTTCGTATGAGTCAGGATTTAAAAATCTGTCTCTTCGGAACAGACGCTCATCGCAATATTCCTGTCTTAACACCCGCCATCAGTGAAAGCCAAGCTATTCAGGCTGCTGTACAAGCAATCACGCCCACGGTGATCAACACAGAAGTTCAGAGCCAACTGAAGATATTCCCCCTTCCCAAAGAAGGTAAATATGATTACCGACCAGTATATGCCGTGACCCTGTATACCCAGGATGACAAAATTACCCCCGGTAAATACCTCACTTATGTGGATGCCATCAATGGTGAGATTTTGTATCGCCAAAATAAGGTGGTTCATGTGGGTTTTGATGTAAAGGCCGATTTATATCCGACCAATCTTTTTGCGCCATTGGCCAACCTTCCTTTAAAAAATTTATTGGTGAATGTAAGTGGTACGAATTATTATACTGACCTGCTGGGTAACGTTGTTGTTCCCGGTGCCGGGCCTGTAAATCCTACCATTACTTTATCAGGTAAGTTCATCAAGATTGTTACCGGTGCCAATGGAACTACATCTCCTACTTATTCGACCAGCAATGTCAACAATGGAGATGTCGTTGATTTCCCGCATAGCTCTCCCAATGCCACTGAACGACACATGACTTGCTACTACCATGCCAATGAAATTCACGATCACATGAAAATGCATCTCC
The DNA here is from genome assembly GCA_036804585.1 of Chitinophagaceae bacterium. Lineage (GTDB taxonomy): Bacteria > Bacteroidota > Bacteroidia > Chitinophagales > Chitinophagaceae > OLB11. The sequence goes on along the minus strand of DAIRSC010000044.1, from coordinate 7,192 downwards.
CGAATTTCACCGCCATGGACAATCCATTAACCACCCGGGTAGATCGAACAGATGGCAATTGTAACGCCTTTTATGACGGCACTTCTATTAATTTCTATACCACAGCCAATGGTTGTAATGCCCTTTCGCTCGTGAGTGATGTCATGTATCACGAATATGGACATGGTATCACCAATGTATTTTGGGATGATCAGGGAACCAGTTTTGACAATGGTGGTATGGGCGAAGGTTATTCGGATGTTTGGGCAATGAGTATTACCAAATCGCCATTGATTGGGCCCGGTTTCTATGTTGGACAACCCAATTCTACCATCCGTCGTTATGATGTAAATCCAAAAATTTATCCGCAAAATTTAGTGGGTCAAGTGCATGCAGATGGCGAAATCATCGCAGGTGCCTGGTGGGATTTTGCACAAGAGATGATTTCCGGTTCTGTGACCGCTTCGGAAGCCATTGATACCATGGCTCGTATTTTTTCTGATTCACATTATGGTTTGGCCAATGGCCCCGATGGTCAGGAAGGTCAGGTTTACCATGATATCCTCATTGATGCTTTGCAATACGATGATAATGACGCTAACCTCAATAATGGAACGCCGCATTTCTTACCCATCGTGAACGGTTTTGCCGCACATGGTCTTTATTTATTGAGCGATGCTGAATTGGACCATAACGAACCCGGTGTAGTCAATGCTGGTTCAACCATTAGTTTGCAGGCAGATGCAACGGTTAATTTCCCTGCATTTTTGGGAGATGTAAAAATGTTCTTCCGTGAAAAAGGAACTACCGCTTTGGACTCATTGCTGATGCCCAAAAATGGCAACATCTTCACGGCGAACTTTCCACAGAATGCAGGTCCGAAAATTTACGAATACTATTTTAATGTGTATGATAATGCCAATACCCTATCGGCCTCTTCTCCTGATCAGGCCCGTTTCGGAATTTCTTCTTCACAACGAAACTTACCGCATTTCCTGATTATCGGTTACAAACAAGTCTATTTACAAGATTTTGAAAATGCATTAAGTGCAAATTGGTTTGTTGGAAATGTGGCCGGTGACAATGCAACTTCTGCAGGAAGATGGATAGTGGCAGCTCCGGTGCCTTCAACCACCAATGGAGATACCGTTCAAACAGGAAAAGACCATACCTCCGGTACCGGAAAATGCGCAGTTACAGGAAATGCGCCTTCTGCGACATCTACAGTGGGTAATGCCGATGTGGATGGTGGACGAACCTCCCTGATGACTGACGAATTGGATTTATCGTCCTATACCGAGCCTATTATCTCTTACTGGCGCTGGTTTAGCAATAGCCAGGGTTCAAATCCCCGTAAAGACCATTGGAGAGTTTGGGGTTCATATGACAACGGAACAACCTGGTTCCAAATTGAAAGAACTTTTCAACCTGACGTAAACTGGAGACGAAATATTTTCTTACCGAACTTAGCCCAGGGCAATAAAGTTCGCTTCATGTTTGTAGCCACTGATTCTGTTCAAGGTGGTGGCGGATCGTTGGTTGAGGCAGCGGTTGATGATGTTGAAATTCTTGAAGTCGGAAATACGCCAGCCGGTGTTGGTGGAATAGAGCAATTACAATCTCTGGTTTTCCCGAATCCGGCAAAATCTGATTTACAACTCCTCATTCCTGAATCAGGTGAGGTTCAGGCCATTTTCCGCAATACCCTGGGACAAAATATCTACAGCACTTCGTTCCAAAACGACAAAACAAGCCGACATACAATTCCATTACTCCAGATTCCAAATGGAATATATTTCCTTCAATTGGAAGTGAATGGAAAATCTTCTGTACATCGAATCGTGGTTAGTAAATAAACACGACTCTGTGAAAACTTTAAAAAACCGTGCTTAGGCGCGGTTTTTTATTTTCCAATTCATGGGCAATCTTCTACCTTTGTTTTTTCGATTAAATTTAATTTTATGCCTCAATTACAGGAAATTGCATCTCAAGTTCGACGCGACATTGTACGGATGGTACATGGCGTTCAAAGTGGCCATCCGGGTGGTTCTCTGGGTTGTACCGACTTTTTGGTTACGCTGTATTTTCAAGTGATGCATCGAAATCCCGTTTTTGAGATGAATGGTCAGGGGGAGGATTTATTTTTTCTGTCGAACGGACATATTTCACCTCTTTTTTATAGCGTACTCGCCCGAGCAGGATATTTTCCGGTGAGCGAACTGGCTACTTTCCGCAAACTAAACAGCCGACTGCAGGGGCACCCTGCAACGCATGAGCACTTACCGGGGGTACGTGTTGCCAGCGGTTCATTGGGACAAGGACTCAGTGTGGCGATAGGCGCTGCCCTATCCAAAAAACTGAATAAGGATACTCATGTCGTTTTTTCTTTGCACGGCGATGGAGAATTGCAAGAAGGCCAGAATTGGGAAGCCATTATGTTTGCAGCACATCACAAAGTAGATAATTTGATTGCAACAGTCGATTGTAATGGACAACAAATTGACGGACCTACCTCCAAGGTTTTGAATCTCGAAAATTTAAAAGACAAATGGCTGGCCTTTGGTTGGGAAGTTCTGGAAATGGATGGTCATGATATGAAGGCTATAGTGGATACCTTGAACCTGGCAAAAAGCAAAACCGGACAAGGTAAGCCCATTTGTATCCTGATGAAAACAGATATGGGAAAAGGAGTAGACTTTATGGAAGGTAGTCATGAATGGCATGGCATCGCGCCAAATGATGACCAATTAAAACAAGCGCTGGCTCAATTGCCTGAAACACTGGGAGACTATTAATACATGCAGCATCACCGTCTATATCACATTCTCCTGCTTATTTGCGGGTGCACAATGGGTGTGCTGTTTTCGGCACAGGCACAAACCAAAGTTAAAAAAACCCGGATATTATTTTTATTGGATGCTTCTTCCAGCATGACCTACGAGTGGACAATTGGTACGAAAAGATTTGATGTAGCTTCCAATATTCTGCTCAATATCGTGGATAGTATTTATGCCATCAATAATGAAGTGGAGTTTGCAGTCAGGGCTTACGGAACAACTTACCCGGCCCAATTAAAAAATTGCACGGATACCCGACTGGAGGTCCCCTTTAATATTCAAAATGCCTATCAGATTAAAACCCGCCTAAAAAACATTCAGGCAATGGGGTTTTCGCCAATCGCTTACAGCCTGATGCAAGCCGCTGAAAACGAGTTAAGCACGGACGCCCAATATGATTATAGCATCATTTTAATCAATGACGGTGGAGAAAGTTGTCAGGGAGATGTGTGTGAAACCTTCCGGAAATATTTGCAGAATAAAATCAAAGTACGTCCCTATATCATTGGACTCGATCAGAATATCCAGATGAAAAGCTATTACGATTGTATCGGAAACTACATTCCAGTCGTGACTTCATCTGATATTCCTGTTGCCATTCAGACCATCGTGGATGCACACCGTCCGATACTGGACAAACCCAAATCGCTCAATCTAAAAACACAATTTTCAAATACACCTATTGTAAAGGATTCCGTGCCGATAGTAAAAGAAATCATTCCTGCAGTTGAGCGAAAAATTGACCTGATTGAAGGCTACCTGCAATGGGTGATTTACCCGAAAAAAAGTGTATCAAAAACCAAAATGGATGGTCTGTATCTCATTACCAAACGACCCACAGTCATCATTGCCTGGGAAATGACAGATCCGCCCAAAAAAGTTGAACCCATTGCCATCCCCCGAGAAACGGAGGTGATGCCATTTTTAAAATTTAAACCCGGTTGGATTTATACGAAAACAGATCAGACCTCTATAAAAGTAGCTGCTATCCAGAATCCACCCCGAAAAAAGGTAGTCATACGCTATGAAACGGAAACACCCAGAACCACGGATGTTTTTCCATATCTTACGGGGATTAACCAAATGCCATTAAAGATTCAAAAAGAAACTCCAAAGGCCAAAATACTGAAGTCACCCAAGTATCCGGAAGTGATTGTCAGCTATGAGGCGGAAATCAAAAGAGATACCTTGGTATTTCCAATATTGCGTATGGCTTCTGCGCCATTCAAACTGGAAAAACAAAAAGCGGTGAGTATCGCTCAAATGAAATGGAAAAGAGGGAAGGTAAATATCGCTTTAGACCCACCCGAAAAATTACCGGAGCTGAAAAATCTGGTCAGCATTCCATATCCGAAAAGAGTTTCATATGCCTATGCACTTCCAAAATCCAACCCATTAAAATGGACACGCCAAAAGGTGAGTATTTTGGTGGATATGCCGGGTGCTAAACCGCCGGCCAAAAAGGATAGCATCGCCACAAAACCACCGGTGAAGCTGATGCCGGGTGATGTGGAATTTCAACTCGTTACTGAACCAGCCACGGAAACATTGGTTCAGGTTTATTTCCTGGGTCCTAATGGCAAAACCTATCCAAAGTATAAACCCATGATTCAATTGGTGGATAAGGTAAAAAATCAGGCTGTCGATACCTTTAAACGGGAAATGAAAGGTGCAGATCCTTATCCTCAGCCAATTCAGGAAGGCTTATACAACTTTGTGGTTTTGGGTTCCAATAATTTGTATGCCAATAATGTACAGATTGAAGCCAATAAAATCAACAAAGTTTATATCAAGGTTAAAGAAGGTAGTTTGTACTTCACACTCATGGGCGATCGTAATAAAGTGGTGCCTTATAAAGCCGTGATTAACCGTCGCTTTGCCGAAGGTTCCACGGTTTATCAGAACTGCAGTGATATTTTTTATTATGAACCAGGCACTTATTATGTTGAAATATTGACCGTACCGGTTACGAAACATGTGGTTTACATGGACTTTGAAGTACAATATGAAATTCAAATTGCACCACCGGGTAAGTTATTGATAGAAAATACGGAGCCAAAAGGTAAAATCCTGTTGCAATCGCCATTGGGAGATGATTACGCTACGTTTCAAACAATCACCGTGAATGGAGTTCCGGCCGAACAGGTGATTGAACTAAAACCAGGCGCTTATAGAATGGTGATACCCATAGATGCCCGCTATCCGGAAAGGGGCACCCGCCAATTGGAATTTAAAATAAAGTCGAATATGGAGACTAGTTTGATGCTGGAATAAAAGTAAAAAGGTAAATTCGCTAAAAGCACTAATGATAGTCGGTATTTAAACTTTCGGTCAAAGCAAGATCCCTTTTTCATCCATCAATTTGCGTAAATTAATGAGTCCATATCGCATTCTTCCCAACGCCGTGTTCAAACTGACCTGAGTATGTTCCGCGATTTCCTTGAAACTCATATTCCCAAATAGACGCATCACAATCACTTCTCGTTGCTCGTATGAAATATGATCCAGCATTTTCCGTACCCTCGATGATGATTGCTGTCGCATGATATGATCCTCACGGGTTTCTTCTCCAAAATTTAATACGGAAAAAATATCCTTACCATCGGGTAAAGTCACTTTTGGCATTCTTTTGCTCACCCTGAGATGGTCTATAGCCAAATTACGGGTTACCCGAATCGCCCAGGCTAAAAATTTGCCGTCATCTTTATATTTTCCTTCGCGAATGCAACGAAAAATTTTTACACAAGCCTCTTGAAAAATGTCTTCGGCGATGTACCGATCTTTTACCAGGAGATAAGCTGTTGTGTAAAATTTGTTTTTATAACGATCCAGAAGTGCAGCTATTGCTGATTCATTGTGGCTGGAAATGAGTTCCAGTAATTTTTCATCGCTGAGATGTTTGTACGAAATCATAAACTTCTAAGTTTAAGGAGTTAAACAATAAAACCGTGAAGTAGAAGTCTATGCGATAGGCGTTTTCCTGTTGTTAAATGAATCATTCTTCATACGATTCCCCAGACCATTTCGTTTGAGTATCATATTATTTTTTGTTGTTTATACCGCCAACAATTTATGTCAGACAATAAAAAGCAATAAGAAGAACGGGTAAATTTATTTCGCTGTGTAAGTATTTAGCGTAAATATAGAAACTTCGTTTGGATTTACCAAACATTCAAAGGGTCTAAAATCTTTGGTGTTGATTTTTTTTTGCCAAGGTTTGTGACGGCTCGAGACCGTTGCAAAACAATCAAAAATAATTGGCTAAGTCATTGGGCTTTAAATTTAAGGAAGCGTATCAAGGGTTATCCCGTACGTGCGGGATAACCCTTTGACGATGACTTCAAAGTTGAAGATGCCGGTGAGCAGTGAAAATCAAAAAATGAACTGCAAGCTTATTGAGGTGATATAAAAAATTGCCGTGCATTTAAATGAACGAAAATTACTCCATCAGTACTGTAATCAGCTATTTTCACCTTAATCAGTAAGCCCTATCTATTTGAAGTTGTAAATCAAGTCAAAAAAAATACTTCGACTTGGAAAAACTTGCATGCCTGTAGAATTTGAATGTCCACTTCCCGAATTGGTGGTAGCTCCGTTCAAGGCGCTGTTCTGAATATTGAATAAATTCTTAATCCCGGCCTGCACACTCAAGTGTCGATCAAAGAATGAACGCTGAACACTGCAATTCGCGATATGAATCGGATTCGTGTAAAAGAACTGATTATCCACACTTAAAACAGGCTGTTTATCATTGTATTTGTAGTTAAAATGTACGTTGGTTGCTGCCCATTTCCAATAATAACTCGCCTGAAATACGGTTTCAAAAATTTGATGTTCCGGTACAAAACCTGCAGCCTGAACGGCTGTGTATGAAGCACCGGTACTAACAGACCAACGCGGGGTAGAGAACTTTAGCTGTAAATTCTGAATCCAGTTACTGTACTGCTCAATATTCTGATATTGGCGCAATATGCCATGGTTGTTGTAAACCGCCAACGTAATTAAATTTTGGATATGATTGTAATAGGAAGTAAAGTGAAAACCCAGCGACCTTTGCCCTTCCAGCGGATGTTGATAATCCAATCCCATTTCTGCATGATCACCCATTTCAGGTTGCAAATCAGGATTTCCGAGTATCGTATGGTTCTGATCGATGAATTGCAAATACATTTCCTTAAGAGATGGGGCCCTGAAGCCTCTGGCGTAGGATGCCCTGAATTGTGTGCGCTCCGAAATATGCCATTTGGAATGAAACGCCGGGCTCCATGAATTTCCAAACTGACTATTGAGGGTGTAACGAAGGGATGGCTGAAAGTGCCAATTTCCAACACGATTATTGAATGATTCAAACAATCCCAAATCATAAATTTGGTTTG
>DAIRSC010000043.1:0-13041 GCA_036804585.1 Chitinophagaceae bacterium | reverse complement strand
CAATAAGCTTGCAGTGTTTCTCTGATTTTCAATTCTCACATACATCTTCAAATTCGGCGTCATCTTCCAAAGGCTGTACAATAGTAATATTCCCTAAACGTTTCTTTGAATTTGAAGCACCAGTGAGATAACCGGAAGACCCTGGCAATAGGATCTTAGAAACGCCTGAGGGAAAAAAAATCCCCGAAGGGATTAAATGCATAAGTTTGATTTGTTCGGATTAATGAACAACTTTTTCTTCCAATTCCAATGCCGGCAAACCGTTTTTAACGCGATAATCGTTAATAGCAGCTTTGATGGCATCTTCAGCCAGAACAGAACAATGGATTTTAACGGGTGGTAAATTCAATTCTTCCACGATATCCATATTGTCAATGGTTATGGCCTCGTCGATGCTTTTACCCTTTAACCACTCAGTGGCTACAGAACTAGAGGCAATCGCAGAGCCACATCCGAAGGTTTTAAATTTAGCGTCTTTGATAATACCGGTGCTTTCATCCACTTCAATTTGCAAACGCATGACATCACCACATTCAGGAGCACCTACCAAACCCGTTCCCACTGTATTTTTTGCTTTATCCAGTGTTCCTACATTTTTAGGATTGTTATAGTGTTCGATCACTTTTTCAGAGTAAGCCATTATTATAAGATTTTAATTTCCCAACAAAAGTAAGTCGTAAAACACATACAGCGCTTTCCAAGCAAGGAATTAATCATCTATTTTATTGATACCATCTTAGTAAAAGTATATATAAAGATTATTGTGTGCTACTTGAGGGCATGGTGTTAAAACTTCCTAAAGCCTAATAAACAAAGCCGTTGGCGATTAATTTTGTCGCCCATGCTGCGATTTCAGTACATGTCATTCTTCTGGTTGTTATTCGTGCCCTTCGTATTGGGTGGGATCTATCTTATTTACTTATCCTATCGCAAACGACAAATCAAAAAGTTCGGTGATATTCAGCGCGTTGAATGCCTTATGCCCGGACATAGTTTATGGCGAAAAGGTATTCGTTTTACCCTGGTGATGATGGCAATGGTGGCAATCGGTGTCGGATTAGCCAATTTACAAGCAGGAAAACGTTCGGAAAAAGTCAGGCGCAAAGGCATTGATGTGATGATTGCTTTGGACGTCAGTAAGAGTATGCTGGCCAAAGATGTGAGTCCGAACCGTCTTGAAAAAGCACGGCTCCTGATTTACCGTCTATTGGAGAAATTAGGAAATGATCGCGTGGGTTTGGTATTATTTGCAGGGCGGGCATATGTTTCTGTTCCATTGACCGTTGATTTTTCCGCCCTCAAAATGAATCTATCCACTGCAAACTCCGATTTGGTACCTACGCAGGGGACAGTATTGGGAGAGGCAATCGATATGTCGAGACAATGTTTTAATGCCAAAGAAACCAAGTATAAAAGTATTGTATTGATTAGCGATGGAGAAGACCATGATGAAGGTGTCGGTGATGCGGTTAAGCAAGCCGTATCGGAGGGAATCATGATTCATACAGTTGGTATTGGATCGCCGGAGGGCAGTCCGATTTGGGATGATGAAATGCATCAGAACAAGGTGGATGCCGAAGGCAAAGACGTCATCAGCAAACTCAACGAGGAAATCTTAAGTGATATAGCTTCCAAGGCACAGGGCATTTATCAACGATTACAAAATGCCGAACAGGTGGCGAATATACTGGGCAAACAAATCAGCAGCACAGAGCAAAAGAATTTTGGGGAGAGTATTTTTACGGATTATGACTCTTACTTTCAATATTTTTTGGGATTCTCCTTGTTAATACTATTGATTGAGCCGATGATCCCGGAAAAAAAACTGCTTCGATAAATGTAAAAAAATGAAGTACGGAATTCGAAAATATTGTTTCTTTTTAATTGCTGCATTCAGCTGTTTGATTTCCGGAAATCTGTTTGCACAACTGCGTGATGCACAATTGTACAAGGGCAATAAATTATATGGACAGGGTAAGTATAAAGAAGCGGCTGACTTGTACGAACAATCCTTGAAAAAGAAAAAAAGTACAGAAGCCATTTATAATTTGGGGAATGCTTTGTATCAGCAAAAAAATTACGAGGCGGCGGTCAAAAAATACCAGAAAAGTCAAAAATTAAGTAGCAATAAACAGCTGCGCTCAGCCAGTAATCATAACATTGGCAACACCTTTTTGGAGCAAAAAAAATGGGATGAAGCCATTGGATACTTTAAAGAGGCTTTGCGCCAAAATCCGAATTCCGCAGACAGTCGATACAACCTGGCCTATGCCATGGCAATGAAAAAGAAAGAAGAGCAGCAAAAACAGAATCAACAAAATAAGGATCAACAAAATAAAGATCAGCAGAACAAAGACCCACAAAACAAAGACCAACAGAAACCGAATGAAACTAAGCCGGACAATCAGCCTGAAAATCAGGATGAACAAGGTGATCCGAAAAAGCAAAACGAACAAAAGCAAGATCAAAAACCTCAACCAATGCCAAGCAAACTCAGTAAAGCGCAGGCGGATCAGATTTTGAATGCCCTAAATCAGGAAGAGAAAAAACTCAAAGAGAAAAAAGAAAAAGGCAAGGGGCGGGCCGTTCGGTTGGAAAAGGATTGGTAAGCATTACTTGTAACCTAAACAGGCATCTGTTTCAGAAGATATTAACGACAGACCAAGATCCAATTCGAAACTTGATAGGGTCATTGACCTTAGGCTGAGGTAATCAATCAGCCCACAAAGGAATCAAGGTCTTCAATATACGCTTGAGCACTGTTTCTAAAACAATTCATCATTTTTTTTACACTTAGATTTTTAGTCTGGAGTTGCTTTAAAAGTCTATTTAGGGATTGCTGATTAACGTGAAAGCAATTGATATCATGAGAATGTAAAATAAACTGTGCTATTTAAAAGAACGAATAAAATCAATACTTTTAAATATCACACGATGAAAGAACAAATGCACGATTATGAGGCACCTAAGAAAAAAGTCCTTAAACAATTCAAAAAAGGAGAGAATTGTTTAGGTAAAAAGGAGCCTTTCAGACTCTGCTGGCGCGGGTTACAAACCCGTGCCTTTATTTTGTAACATCAATCAGGAATACATTCCATTTCAAAACGCCCACAATTTTTTTATAGATAATTATCCCTCGTCAGATTGGGCACGGGTCAAAGACGCCACGCCAGCCGAACTGCTTAAGATAAATTCGGACTAGCGGGGATAATTACAAAAAAGGAATCGGTATCAATCATATCCCCTTAAGCAGCGTCTATTGAGATCATTCCTATGATGCGGTTCAAAGTCGAAATGGGCACATTGGCTCAATTTATTGCCTGATCCATCATTCCTTTTTAGGATAACATTTTTAAGAGGCAATTTCATACTTGAAAGTTGTGGCAAAGAGGTATGCAAGAACATCTCCTTCAATATTTATGGCAACACCGATTATATGCCAGTGATAAAAAACTACTGACAACCGATGGGCAGGAAATGATCGTGATTCATCCGGGACAGTGGAATCGAAATACTGGTCCGGATTTTTTGGAGGCCCAAATATTAATCCAACAAACCCGCTGGGTGGGTCATGTGGAATTACATCTCCGTAGCAGTGATTGGCTTAAACATAAGCATCAGCATGATGAAAATTATACCCGGCTCATTTTACATGTGGTTTATGAACACGATACGGAAATCCGCACTTCCGATGGTTCTTCCTTTCCAACCCTGGAACTCAAGCGTTATTTAAATCTGCAACACATTCAACGATATCAACAGTTACAAAATCAAAGTCAATGGATCCCCTGTGAAACCTATGTGTCAAGTATCCCATCTATTTTTATTGAAAAACAAAAAGAACGCATGCTGGCAGAGCGATTGGAAAGGAGAAATATCGACATTCTGAATTGTTTAAATGAGCATCAGGGCGACTGGAAGGAAGTGTTTTATATTGAATTAGCAACTGCTTTTGGTTTACATATCAACCGGGAATCTTTTCGAAATCTGGCCCGGCGAACCCCCTTAAAACTCTTATCAAAATATAAAAATAGTTTGTTTCGTTTGGAAGCATTGTTATTCGGACAAGCCGGATTTTTGTATGATTATTTTGAGGATGAATATCCTTTGTTACTTCAACAAGATTATGAGTTTCATCGAATCAAACATCAACTTGAACCGATGACCAAAAATCAATGGAAGTTCTTGCGGCTCAGACCTGCCAATTTTCCCAGCATCCGGATTGCCCAATTTGCTCAATTGATTCATCGTTCCTCGCATTTACTTCAGGAAGTTTTGGATTGTGAGGATATTAAAAAACTAAGCTCCTTGTTTAACGCCGAAGTTTCTGGTTATTGGTTGACGCACTATCATTTTGCCGAAGCCTCCAAACAACGCGAAAAACGAACAGGCCCTTCTTTCCTCCAATTACTACTCATCAATGTAGTGATTCCATTCGTTTATGTATATGGAAAAGCCCATGCCAAGGATTTTCTGTGTGAGCGTGCCCTGCATTGGTTAAGTGCTCTGCCGCATGAGGACAATCAAATTATTTCTCAATGGAAAAGGCGAAAAATTCCGGTTGAACACGCAGCAGACTCACAAGCCTTACTACAACTCAAAACCATGTATTGTGATCAAAAACGTTGTTTGGAATGTAGCCTAGGTTATCAGGTTTTACGAATGTGAATTGTATGTCGGACCCATGCTTATCCCGACTCGTTCATACAGACGAGACGGGAGCTTGTATTAGATAGAACCAATCGGCTATTTGTTGAGTAGTCAGGAGCAATAAAAATCCTAAAATGGAATTATCCATTCGGCCAGTTAAAGGCAATGGATTTTTTAACTTCTTCATGTAAACTCAGTAATACAGGGCAGGTTGTAGCAGCCTTTTCAAGAATCATTTTTTCTTTCTCCGTATAAATTCTATCCATGGGAAAACTGAATTCAACTTTTATTTCACCAATTCTGCGTAATGGATCTGCTACCATGATTTTTTCAATACCCACAGATACATCACTTAAATCGATGTTGTGCGTTCGTCCGGCAATGCCCATGATGCTGACCATACAAGCACCCAGTGCAGTAGCAACCAAATCGGTCGGGCTAAAACGTTCGCCTTTACCCTGATTATCTTTAGGGGCATCTGTTTCAATAACAGAACCGCTTTGTATATGGACACATTCTGAACGTAAGTCGCCTTTGTAGTGTATTTTTGAGGTCATAAACACAATTTCGGTAAATTTACGTTAGATTTGAAATTCACTTGAAAATCATTCATTTCATATGCATACTATTGGCCGTTACGGCTTTTACGCACCTGAAGGCTCAAATGAGCGCGACGGATTCTATGCGTATGGCCAATAAAATGCGGCTCGATTCCATGCGCAGTGCCAATGCCTTAAAGCGGGATTCATTGGCATCGGCCCGGGAACAAGCAGCCGAGGCCAAGCGTTTAGAAAGAGAAGAAAAATTACTCCAGCAAAAAACAGGGCGTAAAAAGAAGTTGTTGCCACTGACCCAGGAGATGTCGGTGGGCTATCGTTTATGTTCTGATGGTTGGGGGGTATTTGTGAATCGCGGATTTATTAAAACCGAAGATGTCAATCAGCCACATACAAATTTTTTATGGGTAGAGTTGGCCGAAAAAAAGCATCCCAAGGAGAGCAAAACCTTGAATGAGAATTTTGCAGTCATCTATCCGAACGAGTTAAAACCGATTGCTTACAAATACGGGAAAATCAATAATTTTTATCAGTTTAAAATCGGATATGGAAATATCAAACCGATCACCGGTAAGATTGATAAAAAAAATGTACAGATCCATTGGGTGTATGGTGCCGGATTATCATTGGGACTCTTAAAGCCCTATTATCTGGATATGTTCGTACCTGAAGGGAGTGGTTATGTGCGCACCTACGACCGTTACACCGAAGAAAACAAAGAGTCTTTTCTTGATCTGAATAACCAGGGAACAATTATCGGAGGCAGTTATTTTTACCGAGGTATCAGTGAAGTGAAATTGCAACCCGGTCTAGCTTTACGTTCCGGTTTTTATTTTGATTACGCGCCAACCCGAAAATCATTTTTTGGCGTTGAAATAGGGGCTTCGGCAGAAATATACACGCAAAAAATCCCCATCATGGTGAATGCGCCAAATAGTGCCATGTTCTTTAATATTTACGCCGATATCCGATACGGAAAACGATGGGAGTAATTATATTTGGGAAGAAGAAACAATCACCATTAAGCAATCATACTTGATTTCTGGAAACAGATTTCTCGAATCGCTTTTTCAATGCAAAATATAATATCGTCCAGCCGAATAGGCCTGCCAAACAGGAGTATAGCAAGATAACCAATTTGGTATTTTGTATCAGATCAGTCTGATTAAATGCCAGAAGAGTGATAAAAATGGACATCGTAAAACCAATACCCCCGAGAAAACCTACGCCTATAATGAATTTCCAATTCAGGTCAGCCGGCAGTTTACAAATACCTGATTGAACAGCGAAAAAGGAAAATAAAAATATGCCCAATGGTTTACCAACGAGTAATCCCATTCCAACACCTAAAGCTGAAGCTTCAGAGATGAGGCCTCTCAAATCACTGCTTACCGGAATCGCCGTATTGGCAATCGCAAAAAGAGGCAGAATGATGAAGGCTACCGGTTTATGTAAAACATGTTGAAGTTTGTACGATGGTGAAGTGGGACTACCGTTTCCAAAAGGAATCGCAAATGCCAACAGGACTCCTGTGATCGTAGCATGTACGCCAGACTGATACATGAAAATCCACATTCCAATTCCGGAAATGAGATATGGCCATAATTGATGAATGCGCATCCTGTTCAGAATCAGGATGAAGCCCCATATAGCGAGTGCTAAAAATAATTTTATCCAAATAATGGTTTGAGTATAAAAGAGGGCAATCATGATGATGGCGCCTAAATCATCAATCACTGCCAAGGCTGTTAAAAAAAGTTTTAAGGACGTAGGAACCTGCTTGCCTAGTAGCGACAATATTCCAATAGCAAAAGCAATATCCGTAGCCATGGGTATACCAGCTCCCGATTGGGTGGGCAAACCCCAATTAAACAACAAAAAAATTAATGCCGGAACAACCATGCCACCCATAGCACCAAAAACAGGAAATAAAGCATCTTTGGGTTTCGACAATTCGCCATGATAAATTTCTCGTTCCAGTTCAAGTCCAATCAACAAAAAAAAGATACTCATGAGTCCGTCGTTGATCCAATGACTCATACTAAACGGACCTAAGTTGCTTTCCCAGAATTTTTGATAGGAAGTACCAAACGGAACATTGGAAAGAACAAGTGATGTAAGCGCACAAACGATGAGTATTAGTCCGCCCGCTTTTTCACTATTAAAAAACTCCTTAAATAGTTGGGTTGCTTTCATATACGGAAAGAGTTAAAGGTTTTTTGTATTTCATCAATCCAAACATCATCAACAATGCACTGAGTAGAATCATTTGTGTGATTAATGTCTGATCACCTTTTATGATACGTTGTGAGGCCGGGATAGATAAAAATAACAGGATGGTGAAGAGTCCTTGTGGCGCAATATACAACAAAGGGTTAGCAGGATATTTAAATAATTTCAAAACGATCCAACGCAAAAGGAAAATACCCACGGTGAAACTAATTGCCGGAATAATGTTGGAACTATTTAGGATATCCGAGATTTTGAATAGAAATCCAAATAAAATGAAAAATAAAGCACGAACGAGAAAAGCTAATTCGGTGGTTATTTCTTTAAACTTATGCACCTCTGCACTATATTTTTCCGGATGAAAACGATTGATGAATTGTAGATGTCTCAGCTCATCAATATTGCCTACAAAAAGTCCGAACAACAAAATAAAAATGAGGGCAGGCAAGTGAAATACTCTGGAGATGGCATAAATGAGTATCACCAAAGGCAAGTATTTAATATGATGTCTGATGTGTCCTAAAAGAAGGGTTAATAATAGGGTCGCAAGGAATGAAATCACCAGCATCAGAATCCGTTCAAACGAAAAAGTCATGAAGGATGTGGAATTGATGTCATCATTGATGACAATGAAATTAAAAAACGAAACACGGAATATATACGACAAACTGCTTTCGTAAGTGATAAAATCCTTTTGATCCCGGATTAAATTTTTGGCACTGGGAATGGCGCTGATAATGATGCCGATTGGAATAGCATTGGCCAGAGCAGATTTAAGGGGTACCTGTTCAAAATGATTTAAGTAGGGCTTGCTGATTAACGTGAAAATAGTTGATTCCAGTACATGTTGGAGTAATTTTCGTTCATTTAGATGCACAATAATTTTTCATATCATCTCAATAAGCTTGCAGTTTTTTTCTCATTTTCACTTCTCACATGCATCTTCAACTTCGGCGTCATTGTCCACGGACTGTCCCGCACGTGCGGAACTATCCTTGAACGATTCCTTGAATTGGAATCGCCAGTGAGATAATCAGCAGCCCCTAATTATTATCAGAATTTCTTTTTCTCATCCTACTAATATGCCATTGAGTAATAAACGGAAGCTTGTTTGTTTATAATGTTTGAAAAATTGTCTACGGAATGGCCATATTTTTTTAGTATGTATGATGAATTTTTTGAGATCCGTGCTAATCAATCTCTGAAAAGTCCGTCTACTTGCCTTTCTGATAAAAAACTATTTATGAAACAGCATCCGGTAATCTGTCTTCACTTTACCTTTTATGATATCGTCGAGTTTGGATTTAATCATGCGGCGTTTAAATGGGGTGATATGATCGATGAATAATTTACCTTCGATATGATCGTATTCGTGTAAAATGATGCGGGCGGTGATACCATCAAATGTGTTGACATGATGCTGAAAATTTTCATCCTGATACTTTAAGGTTACCTGTGGTTTACGCATCACATCTTCGCGCACTTTAGGAATGCTCAGGCAACCTTCGTTGTACTTCCATTCTAAGCCCTCCAATGATTCGATATGCGCATTGATAAAGACCTGCTTTATGGTTTTTTCATTGGCATAATCGGCTTTATCTTCTTCATCGGCATTGTCGACAATTTGCTGACTATCTACCAAAAACAAACGAATGGTATGGTTAATTTGGGGTGCGGCTAATCCCACGCCATTGCTGTTGTACATGGTTTCCCACATATTGCTGATGAGGGTTGAAAGCTCAGGGTATTCGGGTGTAATTTCGCTGCAAATTTTTCTCAAATTCGGATGTCCGTAGGCCACTACTGGTAAAATCATGGCTGCAAATTTAGCGCAAATTATGCAAAGCGGATTTTTTGTTCGTATAGAGCTACGGAGTCTCTATTGAACCGTGCTCATATAACCCTGCAACAGGATGGTGGCACTGATTTCATCAACCAGGGCTTTGTTTTGTCGATCTTTTTTTTTGAGACCGCTATCAATCATCGTTCGAAAAGCCATTTTGGAAGTAAACCTTTCGTCGAGGGTGATGAGGGGCATATCCGGAAAATTGCGCTGAAAGTTTTGAATAAAGGCTTCCACCAGTGGCGTGGCGTGGGTGTCTTCATTGCGAAGCGATTTTGGTAAGCCGATGCATACTATTTCGCCAGATTCGTCTTGAAAATACTTATTTAAAAATGGCATGAGTGTAGGCGTATCCACTGTGGTCAGTCCGTTGGCAATGATTTGTAACGGATCTGTTACAGCAATGCCACATCTTCTTTTGCCATAGTCTATTGCGAGGATTCGTGCCATATCAATCAGAACCGGAATGATAATATAACAAAGACTGCATAAATGACACTGGCAATACCATTGGTGGAGGCAAAGGCTAAATTGATTTTACTGATATCATTGGGTTTAACTAAGGTATGCTGATAGATCAACAAAGCATTAAATACTGAGGCACCTATCCAATAGAACAAACCCAGGGCTCCCAAATAGCCAATGCCCATGATGAGTAAGCCAGTAATTATATGCAACACAATACTTGCCAGCAGCGCACCCCTCCGACCCAGTAATACCGGAATAGACTTGAGCTGATGGGTTCGGTCAAATTCTTCATCCTGTAAAGCATATAAAATATCGAAGCCGCTCACCCAGGTCAATACCACACCCGAAAAAAGCAGGGGCAACCAATGAAAGTATGCCGTAACGGCTAAATACGCACCAATCGGCGCCAATGCCAAACCAAGCCCAAGTACCAAATGGCAAAGCGGGGTGAAGCGTTTGGTATAACTGTAAAATAAAATAACAAATAAGGCTACCGGCGATAAATAAAAACAAAGCGAGTTGATGAACCAGGTGACTGCAATGAATAAAATGCTGTTGATGGCCACAAACAATGCAGCTTTGGGTTTGGAGATAATACCGGCTGGAATTTCACGCACTGCGGTTCGGGGATTGAGTTTGTCGAATTTTTCATCGATAAACCGGTTAAAGGCCATGGCAGCACTTCGCGCAAATACCATACACAATAATACCGAAACGAGAATGCGCCATTCAAACGGTTTGCCCTCATACCAAACAGCTAAAAACAATCCGATGAGTGCAAAGGGCAACGCAAAAATGGTATGGCTGAATTTAATGAGCGATAGATAATGTTGGATGCGTTGCAAAAACAAACTGAATGGATTTTGACAAAGGTACGTGCTGTAATCAATTTGTACATGAACTGAATCTGTATAAGTTGTGTCTTAATTTGTGGTGATTTGGGTTTCTAGAGATGTGTAATGGGCATTTGTTTGACCTTTATATGTATATTGTTTATAATTATAAACGATCTATTTTGTTTCTTCTTGCTTTGATTTTTTTGAACAAGAATTCAAAGTGAATAAAAAAGCTGGAAAAGTGAATACCCTTAACATAGGCAAAAAAAGTATGTATAAAGAATTTAAAACAAGCATAATTTATTCATTGAAAGGTAGTATAAATTGGTTTGTGTAAACAGTTTAGAGTTACCGTTTAGGGGCTAAGGCCGAAGTGTGGAGCTCAGCGCAACGAGGCCTTAGCCCCTAAAAAAAATCGTAACTTCAAAGACTCAAACACAAAATGCAAAAATCAAACAAACCTGGGGAAGTATTACTCAAAGGCTTTTTTAGACAATTTTATCCCATGGTTTGTGTCCACACAAAATACATTTTATCCCAGCCCAGCTGTTCAAGATGTTTGTCTCTATGGCATCTCGTACTTCAAATAAAAGGCATCTTTAGAACTCACAGTTCTTCGAAACATATTTATGGGCGTGCGGATGAACGTGAAAGCAAATGATATCATTGTATTTTGGTGTGAATAGCGCTTATTTAGGGCTTGCTGATTAACGTGAAAATAGTTGATTCCAGTACATGATGGAGTAATTTTCGTTCATTTAGATGCACAATAATTTTTCATATCACCTCAATAAGCTTGCAGTTTTTTTCTGATTTTCACTTCTCACATGCATCTTCAAATTCAGCGTCATCGACCATCTGTTCGGGATGTTCCACAATAGCTCTGTTCGACATTTGTAATGTCGTACTACTATCGGCGGTTTTGTAAACCGCATAGGTATATCTCATATTTAAAAGGGATAAAGCAAAATTCTAAAAGCATGCTGTAAAGTGTTTTGTTTACTCTTCATGAGAGGTCAAAATTGAGTAACTTTACATTTCGTTTATGGCATTTACGTATTCGATAAAAGATCAAGGAGCAATTTATTTTGTCACATTTACGGTACATCAATGGGTTGATGTATTTAGCCGACCGATGTATCGTGATATAGTATTTGAGAGTTTACAATATTGTCAAGCTTTAAAGGGTTTGAAAATTTATGCTTGGGTATTGATGAGTAACCACATACATTTAATTATAAGTAGTGAACAGGAAAAACTAAGTGATATAATTCGAGATTTTAAGAAGTTTACTTCAAAAAAAATTGTGAAGGCCATAGAAGAAAATCAGCATGAAAGTCGCAAAGAATGGCTCTTACTAACACTTAAAGTTGAAGATAAAATTTGGTTTTGGGAAGAAGGCTATCATGGTGTTGAAATTGGCGATTTTAATATGTATGCATCGAAAGTGAATTACATACATTTTAATCCAGTAAGAAATGGACTAGTAGAACATCCTGAAGAATACCTGTTAAGCAGTGCAAAGGACTTTCTCAACAAAGGAAAAGGTATTTTGAAATTAAGTTTTATAAATGGATGACGAAGAAAAAATGCATTTGAGGATTAAAAATCCTCAGATATTGGTTCGGAATTGCAAATTCCGAACAGTTGATTTAAGCAGAGTCGCGAAGCGGAGAATCTGCGAAGACAGAATGTGTGTTGTTGATGAAGAACACCAACAACGGTGGAGCAACCATTCTTTCAAAGGACAATCTTTAAAGGATTGAATTTTTACTTTTCTTTGCGGAATAGCGTGCTTTACTGACTCGTCGATGGCGTTCCCAAGGAGTCAATCTTATTGGCATATTTACGCCAAAAAATAAAGCCATTTTTTTCATACAAACGCTCAAAATCCTGAAGCTCAGGAGGATTACCCGATGTAATTTTTGTGACTACATAATAGGTATGGATATCTTGGTTTGTGGGATTTGCCAATGCATCGCAAACATTTTGCGGCTGTATTTTACCATAAAACCAGTGGGCATAACTCTTGTAGCCCAGGGTATTCACACAAACATTCTGACCACTCAGTGCTTTAAAGAAATTTATCGCACTTCGTTGGGAGTATGCCTCAATTTTTGGAACAAATAGATAGATGATACCTTGAATGGTGATAAATGCCAAAATGAATAATGTGACGATTCCCTTTTTGGTCTGATTTTTTAACTGAAAAACGCCTAGGAGCAATAAACCAAGAATCAGGATGACTCCCAGGATGCTCTCATATCCTGTCCATTCTGCCGATGCCGAAAGATTCGCTAGCGCAAATTTGTCTTTCTGAAAAAGGGGCTTTATACGCTCCGTGTTTTGACCCAGCCATGGCAACAATACGATAAAAGCACTGAATACACCCATCAAAAACAAACTCAATCCCTTTTGCCATCTGCGCCAATCTATATTTTGATGGAGGGTATAAGCG
>DAIRSC010000042.1:0-13067 GCA_036804585.1 Chitinophagaceae bacterium | reverse complement strand
TCAAATTCCGCGTCATCGTCCAAGGGCTGTACCACAGTACTATCCCTCGAACGCTCCCTTGAATTTGAAGCGCCTAAGAGATAAACAGCAGCCTCTAAATACCCGATGCAACAGGCCTCTCTAATGAATCAGCTTCTTTTTGACCTTATTCAACCCATTCCAATCCAAAGACCAACTTAAAATGTCTTTTTATTTTTTCTTCTACCTCCTGAATATCCACCTCCCGGCCCAGCTCCTTTTGTAAGCTGCTGACCTGTTTGTTTTGAATTCCACAAGGCACAATCATAAGAAAATAATTGAGATCAGTATTCACGTTCAGGGCGAAACCATGCATGGTAATCCATCGACTGGTTCGAACGCCCATCGCGCATAGTTTGCGAGCGAACATGGGCTTGTCCGCATCCAGCCATACGCCAGTTTCTCCCGGGCTTCTTTCTGCCTGAAGTCCATATTCTGCCAACACCCGAATGATGACTTCTTCCAAATTGCGCATGTATAAAACGATATCCGGTTTTAGGTTTTCGAGATCCAAAATAGGATATCCTACAATTTGCCCGGGACCATGAAAAGTAATATCACCCCCACGATTGGTTTTATAAAATTCAATTCCACGATCTTTTAAGTATTGATTATTCACCAACAGATTTTCCATGTGGCCGCTTTTGCCCAGGGTAAAAACAGGAGGATGCTCCACTAAAAAAAAATAACTGCTCGTATGCTCGGCGACATCTTTTCGCTGTCCCAATTCACGATCCCGATTTCGTTTTTTAATTTCAAGATTATCAGCCAGATACTTTTCCTGCAATTCCCAGGCTTCACCATAGGGCATTTTTCCCAAATGCCGGAACGTAATTTGCATGCGCAAAGGTAAGACCAATTCTTACATCTGTATCTTCTGTGGGTGCCCTACTTCAGAGATTTATTCGATTCTTGTTGGGCTGAAGTGTAGGCGGTGATATCAGCCCATAGACTTTTACAGAAAGGTAAGTAAGCCGATACCAATTCCACGGTATTGGGTCCAATGGGTTCTATCCAAACATAGGTTTTAGAATCCGTTTTAATATTATCCTGCAATAAACCCGCACTTTTGGCCAACCATAAAAATGTACTGCTCACAAATACCACAAAAAAAGTATACAACAATCCACCACCGATATGATTGACCCAACCTAGCAGGACTTTATCCAGAATCGATTCAACCAGGCCGACTAACATTCGAAATGCCAGCATAGTTAGTAAAAACAAAACGACAAAGCACATTAACAAGGTATAAGACCCACTCAACACCTGATGTTTAAATAAAAAATCGGCGAGCGAATGAGAAAGTTTAAGAGAAATAAAAATACCTGCAAAGACCGCTACCAATGAGCCCAAAGCCCACAAGAGCCCCTTTTTCCAGCCTCTGATAAAAGCCAGTAAACCCAGAATCAGGATAATGACATCCAGTATCATCCGGTAAAACTAAGACAGGAGTGATTTAACCATTGCTGAGATTGCCTTTCCATCAGCCTGACCGGCCAATTGTTTTGTAGCGAGACCCATCACTTTTCCCATATCTGCTGCTGAACTTGCACCTGATTCGGCAATAATGGCCTGAAGGGCTGCTTTCAAAGAGGCTTCATCCATTTGTGCCGGAAGAAATTTCTCTATCAGTTGTAATTCCTCACGTTCTTTCACCGCAAGATCTTCTCGCCCCTGGGTTATGAACATTTCTAAAGAATCCTTACGCTGCTTAGCCATTTTCTGTAACAATTTAACTTCATCTTCCTCGCTGATTTCGCCTTGTTTGCCATCAGCGGTCTTGGCCAGCAAGATTGCGGCTTTAATAGCTCTTAATCCACGTAAAGCTGCTTCATCCTTAGCGAGCATTGCAGCTTTTAATTCGCTCATAATTTGTTGTTCGAGTGCCATATTTATAGATTAATCCATTTATAATTGATTTTTTTTCATCTCCTCATCCATTTTTTGTTTAAAGGATTTGGAAAAACTTCTCACCTCATCGGCGAGTTCTTTCTGATTGGTAGCCCTTTCATAAGTATCAGCCATGGTCATCATTGTTTGGAAAAAGAAGTCGTTCATTTCATCGACCATCATTTTTTTAGTCCAGAGGTCAATACGTAAGGCCGCATTTTCTTTCAAATCCCAAATACTGAGCATAAAGGCTTTAGCTTCGGCGGGGTTCAAAACGCCACCTTCTGCTGCGCGCCAATGAATGGTTTCAGGAATTTTATGACTGTCAAGCACCACATCGAGGTGAATGGTAGATGTATTGTTTTCCATTTTTTTCTTTCAATATGCAAAGTAATGGAATTTAGATGGGATTATCGACTGCTTTCGGTTTAATTACCGTGCATCAAAATAAACGCCATTCACACCAAAATGCCATGATATCAGATGCTTTCACGTTAAACAGCAAGTCCTAAGTAATTGATGGCGGATGATAAAAAACGCCTGATGAGATGATAAAAAAATCTTTAAATCCACACTTTGCAACCATACAGGATGCGGTACCGGCATATAGGGAATCAAGACGAAATCATGAATGCTGAAAGCTCATGAACATCATCATCCATTTGATAAAAGCTTTTTAAAACTTCAACGCTTCACTGATTTTTTCAGGCGCATGAAGAATCAGATGTTTTGACTGAGAAAACGATCGGGGCAGCGCTTTTAAAATCTCGGACAACCGTAAGTTTCTCGAAGGTCATCGCCTCTTTTATAATTGCCTTGGAGGATGAGCGAAATTTCGAAGGCGCCCACCCCGTTATTGCCCTGACTCATTTGAGAAATGGTTTGATCGTAACTGCCCATAACCCGATGGTCTTTCCATTTGTAGCCGGCAGCAGCAATGATCGCATCCTTGTTGCGATAAAAAACCCCCAGTATCACCTCATTGGGATTTACTTTCATATCGCCGGTATTGACATTAAACAATGACCCAAATACCAATTCAGAAGCCTTTTTTTGACGGGTATAATAAACCATCGGATTCAGAATCACTTTTTCGCTTGGTTTATAAGATAATTCCAGAGCCACTTGTGGACGCAAACCGAGCTTATTACTCTCACCATAAAATGTTTCAATCGGCTGATTAATATTATTCGCGGCCAGACTCATTTTTATATACAAGTTTGAATTATTGTAATAGGAGTAATTCATTCCGGCAGAAATGGAAGTGAAGGTTTTTTTTTGCGAAGAGTTGGTTTCCATGTTAGGCGCATTCCGGTTAAAAGAGAATTCGTCCCACTGCGAATCAAAAGTGAGTTTACTGAAATCAACACTGCGTTGGTTGTAGGAGGCCCCAATACCGGCTGACAAACTCGATCTTTCACTGATTAAAACATGATACGCCAAATTGGTTTGAATACGGGTTAAAGCAAGATTTCCATCCCCTGCGGCATCGCGCCAAACCGCTACACCTGCACCCAACCAACTCGTTTCCCAGTTGTTTCGAAAAGCACCAAGGTCTGCAAAAACACTGAAAGTATTATAGTTAACCGGTACTGTTGCCCATTGATTTCGGTAACTGGTTCCTACCCTCCAATCGCTATTTTGCAGCAAACCGGTATTGGCGGGATTTAATAACATCGGTGCATTATAAAATTGCGAAAAATGCAACCCCTGTGCGTTTAGCATCCCGGAGCTGATCAAACAAATAAGCAATATATTGATTTTTTTCATGACTTCGTTTTTGTATTCAATGATCTCATTCAATGACTATTTCAGCAATGTGATATTTCCTTTTTTGAAAGTACTCGTACCGTCAAAAAAGTCAACCGATAACGTATATCCATATACTTCCATTTCCTGGATGACGCCTTTATAACGTCCATCCCAACCGTAGGACTTATCTGTACTTTCAAAAACTTTTTCACCCCACCGGTTAAAAATACGGAAGGTCATTTTTGCGATGCCGTATCCTTTTACATAAACAATATCATTTGTTCCATCTCCATTCGGTGAAAATCCGGTCGGCACATCCACCAATGGAATTACCAGCCCTCTTACCTGCTTGCATACCGTATCCTGGCAGTTATATTCATTCCATGCAGTCAGACAACCGTTGTAATACCCATCTTTCTGATAGACATGTACCTCATCCTTGTTGGTGGAAGTAGCCCCATCTCCGAAGTCCCATAAATAACGTGTTGCGCCGGTCGATAAATTTGTGAAATCCAAAGGGGTATTTGGCTCAGGAGGATTTGGGAACCAACTGAAATCAGCCACCGGCGAAGGATAAACATGAATGGTATGAATAGCGGTATCTAATTTATTACAGGTGGCAGGGTTACCGGCAATCAGCAATACATCAAATACCCCAACATTCACATACTGGTTACTTGGATTGGCGATATTGGCCGTGTTTCCATCTCCAAAATTCCAATACCAGGTTGTCGCATTGGTACTTTGATCGAGAAAATTGACGAAGGCCGGCAAACAAATCGAATCAGGCATATCGAACTCCGCAGCCACCAAACTCGTATTAAAATCGATGACCCATTGCACTGAATCAGGACTTTTACAAGCGTTGGTATCCACCATTACCAGAGTTATCGTGTATGTATTTTGTCCGGGAAAACTATGTTGAGGTGGTGTTGCCCCCGTATGTAACGTTCCGTCTCCAAAATCCCAAAAGAAATTACTCGTTGACGGTGGTGTACCTCCATTATAAGTACTGGTATTGATGAAGTTTACCGTGTAAGGTCCGCAGGAATCAATTTTAACATAACTAAAACCAGCCTGTATGGAGTCATTACGAACAATGATTGTCAGCGTGGTCGTATCACTGGAAGAATTACATCCATTTGGATTAAAGGCAATGAGTTTAACTGTAAAGTTACCTGCAGTTGTATAGGTATGAGTAGGACTCACCTGACTGACAGGTGCAGTACCATCTCCGAAATCCCAACTATAATTGGTAGCACTAACGCTCAGATTATTAAAGTTGACGACAAAAGGTACACAGCCTATTGAATCGCCTAAGAAGTTGGCAACTGCCTCCGGATTTTGTAATTGGAAATCAATTTTTAATGCTGCAAGATTACAGTTCGGACTCGGGTTCGATAAAGAAAAAACTCCGGTAGGTTGAGTAGGAAAACCAACTACACCACCACAATTCGCACAAATAGCTTGGTAAATAACCCCATTCGGATCGAAGCGACTTGTTCCACCATCTACATGTTCACCTCCCAATCCATTGGGCGCTAAACCATTTTGTCCGAAGTATGAACCATACAATAAGCTTTGCGCGTTTTTATTAAAAGCAATAAAATAAAAATCACTTCCATCTGTTGTTGACTGAATGGCGTTGGGCGTAAGTGGCATTCCATTCGTATTACCCGGGCTACCTGAGGTTGGTCCGCCCCAACCGGAAACATAAATATTTTCGCATTTATCGACAAGAAAAGCTGTGGGTGAAATATTGGTAAACGCTGTTGTTCCGGAACCAAATACAGTTGAAAAAATAACACTTGCCAGATTGTTATTCATTTTCATCACAAACTGACTTGAACCCGGATTGGAGTATACTGTTGCAGGTGTAACTGGAAATGCCCCCATGGTTTGACCACAGATGTAAACATGGTTACTGTCGTCAGTCTGCACGCCATAAACCTGATCGTACAAACCGGTACCAATAAATGTACCCGCCTGAAGAGCCTTGGTAATTGCATCAAATTTGAGCAGATATCCATCTACCGTTCCACCCTGATAAGCAGGATTTATAACGCCCGGCGTGGAAGGGAAATTGCTACTTTCGGTTCCTCCACCTACATAAAGAGTGGATTGGGTGTTTTTGTCGAGTGATAACACATAGGCCGCATCATTCAACGAGCCACCGAGATAGGTACTCCATATCAAATTACTACAGGTATTATTGAGTTGAAAAACGATGGCATCCTGACCACCTGCATTTGAAGCTTGATATGGATTGAGGGTAGGGAAATTGTTACTTTGGGTACAACCGGCCACATACCAGTTGCCATTTGGGTCAACGATAATTTCTGTACGAGCATCATCTCCATAGTTATGTTTGACACCCCCGTATATCGCATAACCCGGATTAAAATTCACCCCATCATCTGATGAACCACCCATATAAGTAGACCCCACCAAAGCAGTTCCATTGGAGTTAAATACAGTAACGAACATATCGCCCATACCATTGGACGAATTATCATATGCTCCCGCTGAAACCGGAAAGTTGGTAGAATAGGTTCGTCCGGTAACACCCAGATTCCCGTTCCCATCTACAATCATACTTTGGGGCTGGTCATTATCAGATCCGCCCAAATAAGTTGCGAAAATTAAATTGACTCCGGACGCATCGAACTTACTAAAACTGGCATCACACTGAAACCCATTTCCACCAAAACCACCACCTGCAAAATTGGGTTGAACGGTAGGCGTAAACTGCCCCAAAGCAGTAGGGTATCCAATTCCTGCGCAAACACCACCGGCATAAAACATACCAAGGGTATCGTAAGTGGCCGTAAAGCCCCAATTATCCGCGGTTGATCCGGTGAAGGTACAAAATACAAGAACCGGGTCGATGATGAGATCATAACGGGCATCATATTTTGATTTTGTTTCAAATCCTACTACCGCATCCTGAATCACGTATTCACAGAGCACTTCTCTTTTTTCACCGTCGATGTACTGATACGCATATGGTTTGAGTTCCTGATGATTGCCCAAGCTAGTTTGAACCTGCAGATTTCCATTTTTCAAACTTAATCCTGTAACCCCTTTGTACTCCAGTTTAATGCGTGATACATTGGCCCCGGGATGAATAATATAATCGTATTTAATATTTCCCTGGTCAGAATACAGATGTAAGTCGATGCCTGCATATAGGTTTTTGCGATCCACCACTCGTGCAGGGTAAATCATACTTTTCCATCTTGAAGGATCTTTACCCAGGTAGTAATTATAAAAATGTTTTTCTTTTTTGGATTGCGTGAAATCAGCCTCCATACTTGCTCCTAAAAAATTCATCTCATAAGCAAAATACTTTAACTCAGGCACTTGAGTACTTTCTCCATGTTTGTAAGCATGAATTTTTTCACGATTTGATCCATCCGAAACGACTACCGTAAATCCGCCATTGCGAACATATAGATCACCCCGAGAAGTCAGCGCTTTAAATCGGAAGGGTCCGTCCCATTGTCCCTGATTTTCAACATATTCAATTGCCGGAAACTGATGCGTGTTTTGGGCCCTCCCATGAATCACAGGAAAAAAACCGGTGAAAGCGCCCAACCAAATTAGAAAATTTTTCAAAACGTCGGTATTTAGGGTAAATTTAAGCGTATTTTATGAAAGTCGCTCAGCTCAAGACGAAAAATAGCCTATTCTGGTTAGAAATAGGTGCTTTCTGATAATTGGTTGTACTTTTGTGTTGTAAATTTTTTGACCATGTTGAAAACAGGCAACCCAATTGTCAGTATTTATACAGAAATGACCCCCAATCCGGAAACGATGAAGTTTGTAGCCAATAAACTCCTTTATCCCGGAAAAAGCATTGAATTTTCTAGCGACGATAGTGCTGCCCCCTCGCCTTTAGCGAAGGAGTTGTGTGGAATTCCTTTTATTCGGGTGGTTTTTATTGCGAGTAATTTTATAACCCTCACCAAAACTGCCGATACCGACTGGAATGATATCATCCCCTCTTTACGAGAATTCATGAAAGAATATCTGGAGGAAGGTAAACTGGTCATCAATGAATTAGAAATAGAGGCAAAAAAAGTGGTGATCAGCCCGGAAGATGAAACAGATGTTGTCAAACGAATCAAGGAATTGCTGGAAAACTATGTTCGCCCTGCCGTTGAAATGGACGGTGGTGCCATCGCTTATAAAAATTTCGATCAGGGCGTGGTTACCCTCTCCTTACAAGGCTCTTGCAGCGGATGTCCTTCATCGATGATCACCTTAAAATCAGGCATCGAAGGCATGATGAAACGCATGATTCCTGAAGTGAAAGAGGTCGTCGCTGAAGCGGATTAATTCTTCGCTTTCATATCGAAAAAGTCATAACAATTTTTTATTTCTGCTTCTGTAACAGTGTATTCCATAATGCAGGTATTAAAACTGTTTTCGTTTTCTGAGATTGACCAATTAGTTGTAATACGCTGACAGTCAATTCTATAAAGAGTCAATGCATCGAATCTCTCAGGTAGCTTCATATACATATAAAAGGGAAAACTTAAAGCTTGTATTACTTTTCTAAAAAGTGTTTTGGATAAATAGCAAAAAATTGCACAGACCTTCTAAATTTGTCCTTAGGTACCATGCAAAGACTCTCGCAACAACAACGACTGCAACAAAAACTCTCGCCCCAACAAATTCAACTGATGAAATTGTTGCAGGTACCCACTGCGAATCTGGAAGAAAGAATCAAGGAAGAAATAGAAGAGAATCCGGCGCTTGAGTTAGGGAACGAAGACAATGAAGACAAATCATTGGAGGAAAAAACCGTTGAAGAAATTTCCTCAGAGTTTGAACAAAACGAAAATGAAGATTATATCAACGAAAGTGAGGAGCATGATGAATTTGATCAAATCGACATTTCAGAATATGTGAAAGAAGGCGATGATGAAGATGCAGATTATAATTTTCAAAGTGATGCATACCCAGCTGATGACGACAAGCCGGGGTATCAACCCAGTTTGGAAACCTCTTTTTATGAACATCTAATGGCTCAGGCAAATATGCTGAATCTGGATGAACGTACTGCAAAAGTCGCAGAATTCATCATTGGCAGTATTGAAGAAGATGGTTACCTCAGGCGCGACCTGCCATCGATTGTCGATGATTTGGCTTTTCGGCAAAACCTGCAAACCACAGAGGAAGAAGTTCGCAATATTTTAAAACGCATACAGGAATTTGAACCTACCGGAGTTGGCGCCACTGATTTAAGATCTTGCTTGTTACTCCAACTTCGCAAAAAAAAAACATCTGCCACTGTGCTGCATGCCATCAAAGTAATTGAAAAATTCTTTGATGAATTTACCAAGAAACATTACGAAAAAATTCAACGGGCCATGAGCCTCTCCAGCGATGATTTACGCGAAATCATTCAGTTGATTGTCAAGCTCAATCCCAAGCCCGGCGCGCTCTTTGAATCGAAGAACAAAACCCAGAATTACATCATTCCAGACTTTATTATTTTAAATATTGATGGAAATCTGGAGGCTCACCTCAATCAAAAAAATGCACCTGATTTACGCGTCAGTAGCTCATTTCGAGAGATGTTGAAAGACTATGACAAAGGTGACAAATCAGATGCGAGGCAGAAAGAAGCCGTCATGTTCATCAAACAAAAAATAGATTCCGCAAAATGGTTTATCGATGCGGTCAAACAACGTCAACAACCCTTGATGTTGACCATGACCCGTATTCTCCATATTCAGGAAGATTTTTTTCTATCCGGCGATGAAAGCAATCTGAAACCAATGATTCTGAAAGATATTGCTGACCGCACCGGTCTGGATATTTCGACAGTCTCCCGTGTAGTGAACAGTAAATATGTACAAACTGAATTTGGAACCTTTATCCTAAAATATTTTTTCTCAGAATCGATGCAAACAGATAGTGGCGAGGAGGTATCTACCCGGGAAGTGAAAACCTATCTCAACGAAATGATTCAACAAGAGGATAAGAAACAACCTCTCTCTGATGAAAAATTAACGGAACTGCTCAACGAAAAAGGATACAATATCGCCCGTCGAACGGTGGCTAAGTATCGTGAACAACTGAACATACCGGTTGCCAGACTTCGAATAGAAATATAACCCCGTTGATTAACGTACATTTTTTAAACAATTCCTGCTGACTGACTCCCCCAGAACAAGCCCCAGCACCCTCTGAATCACCTTCTGGACGAGACACCAATAAGAAATAATTCCTTTTGGAGTGGGAAAGATAACAAGCCATTGGTCGTTTTAAACCATTCCAAAGCATTTTAGAAATATAGTTTTACTATCATTGCCACCAGTACCCTAATTCATAATTGAGATTGGATGAAGATTTCCACATAATCGGCTATTATAACGATTAATTTAATATTTGGAAAGGCACAAGAATTCCTCATCAAAACTTGTCCAAACTAGCACAGGTAGTACATTTGTAATCCTCTAAAGTATCCTTATATGTCTGAAACAAAAAATTACATCCTCCGGGATGACCAAGTACTCCTCGCTCCAAATGCATGGTGGAATGAAGAAAGAGTGATTGCTGAACTCAAAGAAAATAATCAGCAGTACTCAATCGAAGCGCTTATTGAAAACTTTAAAAGCCTCGAAGAAAAATTACGGGAAGTAAAAAAAGAGTTTGAAGCGACTACCGACAAAATACGGGTAGCCGGAAAAGTGAGCAGAACCAAAAACTACATCTGCCATGCCAAGGCCATCGGTGACTACCCGGTTCTTTTGGTGCAACTCGATGAAATGGAAGCCCAGATTAAAAATGCAGTTGATGCAAACCTCAAACGGAAAGAAGAATTGTGTGAGGCTGCAGAAGCCTTGCTGGAATTAAAAGAGTGGAAAGACTCCACCGAAAAATTAAGAGAACTCCAGAAAGAGTATAAAGAAATGAGTGTTGTACCTGACTTAAAAAATGAAGCCTTGCGCGATCGTTTTGAAAAAGCCAAGGATGAGTTTTTTAAACGAAAACAAGCCAGTTTCGAAAGCTTTGAACAAGATTTACTCGATAACCTCAGTCGAAAAATAGAACTCTGTGAAAAAGCAGAGGCCTTGCAACAATCAGATGAATGGAAAAAAACCACCGATGCCTATCAGGCCCTGAACGAAGAATGGAAAAAGATTGGCATGGTTCCCAAACACCGTAACGAAGAATTGTGGTTACGCTTTAATACCGCCAAGGATGTTTTCTTTAATCGTAAAAGAGAACATATCGAAGAAATAAAAACTGAACATGTTGGCAACCTAGAGAAAAAATTAGAATTGATTGCCAAAGCGGAAGCTATTAAAGACAGCACGGATTGGAAAAAAACCACCAACGAATACAACGCCCTGATGGAAGAATGGAAAAAAACAGGACGGGTTTCGCAGGAAAAAAATGAGGAAGTCTGGAATCTGTTTCAAGCTGCCAAGAACCATTTCTTTGGCAACAAAGACGCCCATTATACAAACATCAAAGTACAATTAGAAGATAATTATGCCCGTAAAATGGCCATTGTTGAACATGCAGAATCGCTGGCTCAAACCAATGATTTTGATGCTGCCACCCAGGAGTTCCAGGATATGTTTGAAGAATGGAAAAAAATAGGTCGTATTCCAAAAGAATATGGCGATGGGCCTTGGGAAAGATTTCTAAAAGCCAAACGAGATTTTTTTGACCGCAAAGATGCATATCGCGATCAACGTCGAAAAGAATTATCGAAGGATATCCTTGAAAGGGTTAGTCGGAACCGATCATTTTATAATCGCCTCTCGCGGGATTTACAGCGTGAAGAGGAATTGTTATTTGATGTGGAAGATCGTCTGAAAAACCTCCCGTCTACATTGCGTTCTTACGAAAAACGCGAACAGTATTTGGAAATGATGGAGGACATGAAAGAAAAAATCAATTCACTTCGTGAAAAAGCCAAAGAGGTAAAAGATAAAATCAATCAGGATGAACGTGAAATAAATCATATCCTGAGAGGCCCCAAAAAGAAAACCGAAACCGATTCAAAAACGATTACGCCTCGGAGTGAACAGAATCCTGCCGCTATAAATACGCGTATAGAATCGGATACTTCTAATAATCAGGATTCCAGTGTAGTTGCAGTGGAACAAACACCGGATTTGGTTCAGGAAGCAGTGACTGAAATGACTCCGGAAATAAACCCAATCGCTGAACCCATTGACCAAACTGAAACTGTATCCGAACTCCAACAAGAAAGAGTAGAAGTTTTCGCAGAAAGCAAAGAGATTACAACTGCTCAGCAAGATGAAAATGTGTCGCCTGCTGAATAATCACTAAATAACAAAACATGTCAAATAAAGTTTTCGAACTCATAAAAGATTTGGAGCATGAACAAGTTGTATTTTGTCATGACCCACATTCTAACCTCAAAGCAATTATTGCCATTCACAATACAACTCTCGGACCAGCTTTAGGTGGCACTCGAATGTGGAATTATGCCAGTGATGATGAAGCGGTGGTAGACGCCCTGCGCCTGTCGCGCGGCATGACTTACAAAGCAGCTATTTCAGGCTTGAATTTGGGAGGAGGTAAGGCGGTCATCATTGGTGATCCTTCTTTAATAAGTGAATCCTTGTGGCTCATATATGGAAAATTTGTTGACTCACTTAATGGAAAATATATCACTGCCGAAGATGTAAATACCTCTGCCGCGGATATGGAATTTATTCATCTCGAAACCAACCACGTTACAGGTATCCCGGAATATATGGGAGGCAGTGGCGATCCTTCTCCATTTACTGCTTATGGTGTATTTGTGGGCATGAAAGCCTGTGCACAAAAACATTGGGGCAATGATAGTTTATCGGGTAAAAAAGTGCTGGTACAGGGTGTTGGACACGTTGGACAATATCTTGTTGGACACCTCACCGAAGCAGGCGCCAAAGTTTATATCACGGATATCAATCAGGCTCGCATTCAGGAAACGACCAATAAGTACAAAGTAGAATTCATCGAACCGGATCGTATGCTTGATTTAGATCTCGACATATACGCACCTTGTGCACTGGGCGCAACCGTAAACGATGAAAGTATTCCTTTACTCAAATGTCCCATTATTGCAGGCGCTGCCAATAATCAGTTGGCCGTCGAAAAAATTCATGGCAGACAATTGATTGAAAAAGGTATTTTATACGCACCTGATTTTTTAATCAATGCCGGGGGACTGATTAACGTAGCAGCAGAAGCAGGAGGTTCTTATAACCGCGAAAAAGTAACCAAGGATGTTGAAAAAATCTATCAACGGATCCTGGATATATTTGCCTTATCTGAAAACGAAAATATTACTACGCAAGAAGC
Source organism: Chitinophagaceae bacterium (assembly GCA_036804585.1). Taxonomy (GTDB): domain Bacteria; phylum Bacteroidota; class Bacteroidia; order Chitinophagales; family Chitinophagaceae; genus OLB11. The sequence continues at coordinate 62 of DAIRSC010000042.1, read as the reverse complement.
TGCTATGAAAATTGCACAGAAGCGCATTGACGATATAGCGCACGTCAAGGCAAGACTCTAAA